>NZ_JAUORR010000035.1:0-40533 GCF_030547945.1 Photobacterium sp. 1_MG-2023
AGAAGATATCCCAATGCGGCCTTTCAGCCGTTGGATGAATGCACCATCCTGCCCCCGCCACCGCCGGTACGGGAAGATCCGGCTCCGGTGGCAGAATTTGAATATTGCTTCGAGCTGTCCTGCGCCATGAAGTCGCTGCACAAACACAACAATTGCGCGTTCTTTCTCGGTAAGACTCAGGAAGAAGGCAGGCTCATGAACTGGCAGGAAAAGCCCGTTGAACAGGGGTTCCGATTGACCACGACCGTTGTGATCAATGAACCCAAACGTCTGTATGCGGCCCGAGCCTGTGAATCGCTGGGGGTGACGCCGCCTGAACCTGTGACCGTTCATCCTGCGGGTTCCGGGGTCGTGCAGGAAGCATTCATGGCCGTCATGCCCGCCGTAGAAATTGAAGGCCTGTTAGGGCATCCCAGCCA
Source organism: Photobacterium sp. 1_MG-2023 (assembly GCF_030547945.1). Lineage (NCBI taxonomy): Bacteria > Pseudomonadati > Pseudomonadota > Gammaproteobacteria > Vibrionales > Vibrionaceae > Photobacterium > Photobacterium sp. 1_MG-2023. The sequence continues at coordinate 420 of NZ_JAUORR010000035.1, forward strand.
TGGCTATTTCTGCCACTTCTGTGATGGAAAGCTGATGCAGGAATATCAACTCCTCGGTGACAGGCGTTGGGCATTCCGTGCCACACATGCCACCCACGACCAGCTCAGTGACGATTTTTATCAGGGGCACCTGAGTGCGATTTTGCTGCCCTGGAAACGGGCCGGGACCTTGGTGACGGATCAGTACCTGATTTACCTTCGAGAGCGGATCACCCGTCAGGATCTGGATCATTTCAGTGAAGACTGGTTGTTACAGCACGGTGTGAAAATCGACCTCGATGCATTGTTGGCTGCCATTCAACAACCTGTCCTTGAGCGAACCCCGGTCGCTGACGAACAAGTTGCGGCGTCCACCCGCCAAACTCATACCGTCCAGCGGGATCCGGCAACAGGGGAGCGGGAAACCTGGGATGAGATCGCTCAGCAATATGGTTTGAGCGCCCGTGAACTGTTGGATTTCAATCCGCTTTATGAAGCGGATCCGCTATCCCTGAGTGTCGGAGATCAGTTAACGGTACAGTCACCGGATGCCCCTGATGCGCCCAAACCCATTCGAGAGCGGCCGCCAGAGCAGCCAAAAGATTTTAATCAGGCATTAAACAGCTATTACCCCTATGACAGCCAGTGCCTTGAAGACACGACGATCCATCCGCTCCGTGAAACACATCTGGCGCATGATATTCCGGTCGTTCGCGCGAAATCGATCGTCACACCGGTGTTTGCCAAGTCGTGCAATGTTCCTGAAGGCAGTACAGATGCAGGCTCTGAGCCAGAATCGCTCTCCAATTTCAGTTGGACATTTCAAATCATGGGGAGTGCGCATGCCGCTACATTACTCATGCCCCCGTCCGCACCACCACCGGGTGTGGACTCAGGGAAAGGGACGGGAAGAAACGTTGGCGCGGTAGAGAAAGCCAATAGAAATGCCGCGGTTGGACTGACCCGGTTATTCGGAAAACTCGACAATGTATTGGATAATTACGAGCTCTATCTGTTCAATGGGATCGGGGTCATCGGCAATGTCTTCATGATGCCCCATAAAGTCTGGCACCATGACGATACGCAGTACACCGAGGAAGAATTACGCAATCTGGAAAGTGTGCAAAGCCGGATCCGCATCAGCCTGACCGACCCGGCACCGGGTGAGCAGTACCCGACTGTTCACGCATGGCACATGAACTTTGCCCGTATCCCGGTGTTTCAGGTGGATTTTCACGAAGACAATCAAAGTTTCTCTGTAGCTTTGGGGAAAGACGGGCCAGAGATGACCTGGCTCCCGACAGCCACCGGGGCTCCCGAATGGCAGCTCACGCCGGGGCACGAGGATGGCTACGAACCGGAAGATATTCGCACCACACCCATTGCGGATGAGTGGTTTCCAACAGTGGAAACCTATCCGGCCGATGCAGAAACACACTGGAGCGACGCTGTGCTGGTGTTCCCGCTGGATTCGGGGATCCCGCCGATTTATATTGTTTTCAAAAAAGAAGACAGACGGAATCAGCCCGGTGTTGTGACGGGAAAAGGCAAAGATGTGCCGTGGGAAGATGGTTATTGGTTGGGCAAGGCGGCTGATGAAGGGCAAGGACAGTACATACCGACGGTTATAGCCAATGCTCTCAGAGGCAAAGAATTTAATCGATTTTCTGAACTCCAAACAGCTATTTGGTTGGAGGTTGCTAATCATCCAATACTGTTTAACCAATTTGATAAACAAATTAACCAACGTGAAATTCTGAAGGGTAATGCTCCATTCTCACTGCCTAAATACCAAGTGGGAAGGCGTGGCCGCTTCGAAGTACATCATGTTCAGGAGATTCAACACGGTGGTGACGTGTATAATATTGACAATTTAAGAATTGTCATGGTTAAACATCATATAAGGATTCATTCAGATGCTAAAAAAATTAAATGATTACAATGAATTAGAGTTCATCTTAGTGCTGAAAAAGATTTACTCTGATGACCGAGATGATGCGTTTCTTGAGGATGTTGTTTACTATTTTAACAGTGAAATAACTCATCCAGAGGGAAGTGCGCTGTTGACACATCCAACAATGGTAGGTATTGAAGACTCACCTGAAGCCGTTGTCGCAGAACTCAAACGCTGGTACGCCGAACAGGGATTGCCTTGCTTCAAACCTGAATAACTTGTCTGTAAAGGCCACTTGAGCAGCGCTGACTCAATGTGGCCTGTTATTTCTCTGTTTTGTCTTCAGACAGACTCTCAAAAGTTACATTTTGAGAGTCTCAATTTATATCTCTCCTGAGAAGTTGCATCAGGCAGTATCGCTTCTGTATTCATGATGCCCCATAAAGTCTGGCACCATGACGATACGCAGTACACCGAGGAAGAATTACGCAATCTGGAAAGTGTGCAAAGCCGGATCCGCATCAGCCTGACTGACCCGGCACCGGGTGAGCAGTACCCGACTGTTCACGCATGGCACATGAACTTTGCCCGTATCCCGGTGTTTCAGGTGGATTTTCACGAAGACAATCAAAGTTTCTCTGTGGCTTTGGGGAAAGAAGGGCCAGAGATGACCTGGCTCCCGACAGCCACCGGGGCTCCCGAATGGCAGCTCACGCCGGGTCATGCCGATGGTTACGAGCCGGAAGATATTCGCACCACACCCATTGCGGATGAGTGGTTTCCAACCGTTGAAACCTATCCGGCCGATGCAGAAACGCACTGGAGCGACGCTGTGCTGGTGTTCCCGCTGGATTCGGGGATCCCGCCGATTTACATGGTATACCATACGATAAACAGAGATATTCGCTTTATATCAGCTCCTGATGGAGATCCTGCGCTCCCCGCATTTCCTGACGCAAAGCGTGTGAAGTCTAAGACGAGCGTTCAGGGTGGTGGCTCAAAAAGGAGGAGATGGAAAGATAAAAGGCAGATTTATGAGTGGGACTCACAACATGGAAAAGTGGAAGTGTATGATAAGAACGGTAAGCACATCGGTGAGTTCGACCATATAACTGGTGAGCAAACTAAACCTAAAGATCCGTCAAGAAGAATTGAGAAATAATATGTATGTGATTGAATTTTTTGATAGAAAAACAGATGGTTTAGTTGTGGCGTATTCACTTCCAGAACTAAATGATGAAGATGTACTCACTTTACTTGGTTTTCCTTTAAATGGAAATTGTGCTGATTTAAATGAAAAACAAATGATTGAGTTAGAAAACCTCTTGGGAAGAAGTTTCAATTACTCAGGTTATGATATTGAGATTTGTGAAGTGGAAAAATAGCATGAAGTTGTTAGTGCTAATTTACGGTCATAACTGAAGGGGAAATCCTTATTAAGGATATTTCCGGGTAGCCGAAGGGCTGACCATGATCCAGGCGGAATTGAATGATTTTGTGAATTCCCGCCCGGATTACTTCCAGATCGAAGAAGAAGGTCCAAATTTGAGTCACAGGAATGAAAAGCCGGGGGTCGATGAAATTGATGAAATTTTAGATGATATGGCATCGTTTTTAGAGGATAGGAAATAAGATGAGGTATATCGACAGTCCTGAATTTAAATTCTTTCAGGCAATAAAACGTGGGCAATTAGAAAGTGCAGAAAATTTACTGAATCAGGGTGTGAATGTTCATCATGTTACAGAAAATGATAGATGGACTTATCTTCATAAAGTCTTAACAAGTACAAGTGTTGATAGACTAAGCCCAAGTGAATCAATCCAATTTCTCATTGATCAAGGATTGGACGTCAATGCAATTGATAGCTATGGCTATACACCGCTGATTTATGCCGTGCGGCAAAGAAATGTCCCGGCAATGCGGCTCTTGCTGGACAACGGTGCAAAAGAGACCCTTGAACACCGGGGGATAGATTCCCAGAATGCCTTAGATATGGCATTTGACAGTCATCCTTTTGAGTTCAATGTGGTGAAAGTTCTCTTAGAATATGGTTCCGACCCGGATGCAGCCGCACCCGGAGGAAAATCTGTCCGTGAAGCAATGGATATCATTGCGGGCATTGATCCAGCCATTAAAGCATTGATGGATCAATATTAATCTGTAATTTCATTGCGGTGTGTTTGATATGAGTGGTTGTTCTGGCAAGATCAGTCAACAGGTTACACCGCATTCTTTTTGCCGCACACCACAACAGGACAACGTGATGACATCAAAATTTAAATTTTATGAAGTCGTAAAGATAAACACTAACAGGCCAGAAATATCTGAAGCGAATGGTCTTGAATGCGCTATTTTAGGCATGGCTGAGAACGATGATGGAATATACTGGTATTCAGTCAGTTCATTAACAAATGAATTCAGTTGGGATCTTTGTGAGGATGACTTGGTCTCTACAGGTAACATCATGAAAAGAGAAGACTTTTATACTGGAGAGTCAATGTCCGTCAGCGTCATGCAAGATGACGAAGGTCAATTGAAACAATGACCGCAATATCACCAACGTAAATTAATCCAAAATCTAAAAAAACCGCAAAACATACAAATACGCTTCATGTGGCACGATGTAATGTTGAGCGGTTTTCTATTGTGGCAAGAGGAGAGTTAAGATGACCATGTCTGTGAGTCAGAATGGCTGTTTTGGATGTAAAACACTCCAAATTTATGCTGTTCTGGATCTCTGAAGTAAGCTGCAAATACACCGGGTTTGCGTTCCCCCGGCTCGCCTTCACAGGTCCCTCCCAGCGATAACGCTGTCTGGTAAACCTCCCGAACCATGGCTTCGGAATTGGCTTTCAGGCCGACCATATTCCCATTCCCGGAGGTTGCTGCTTGTGAGTCGTAAGGCAGACACACTGCAATACCGACACTGTCGTTCTCGGTCTGCCAGAGGATGGATCGATCTGTTTTCATTGTTTTTCTGGCACCGAACAATGCTAGCAGGGTGTCGTAGAACGCTTCTGACCGATGGATGTTGTTGGTTCCGAGAAGAATGTTGCTGATCACCTGAAACACCTCCTTCATTGATTGTGGCCGTGAGCCTGTGTTTGGTGTGAATCTGATCAGTCTGGTTCAGGTGACATCTTTGTCTAATTCACAGGCTTAAAAATGTGATTTTTGTCATTGTGTTTCAACGTTTTTTCAGGAGATCTTATATCGCCCTGAAGGTGCTGCTTTTATCTGTTTTTTCCGGAGCCAGCGGGCAACGAGCAGGAAGGGGAATGTCAGCAACAGATTCACTGCCAGTGCAGCAATCACGCCAAAGAGGATGCCATGGACGGTGAGCGGAATGCCCGGCTTAAAGTTTTCTAATGTGGTTTCCAGTTGCTCTATCCGTGATGGGTGGAACATATAGAGCGTTTTTGCCATCAAATCGCCCTGACGGAAAACGGCCAGCCCGTGTTGCAGTGCCTGATAGCGGATTAGCGTGGCCTGTTTTTGACGGGCATCGGCCTGAACACTGGGTTCATCGTTGGTCAGGTGGCGTTCGATCATGGCTTGAGTGCTGGCATAGCCAAATTGATGCGCAGTGGCTTCGTAGCCATCGACCTGCCATTGGGTCGCATCATACAGGCCGGAAAGGTATTGCTGATAATGATCGGCGAGCAGCGGTAATTGCAATGCTGCCAGCAGCGCAGCACCAAAAATCAGTTTATCGAGCAGTCTTCCAAACAAGGTTGTTTCTCCTGAGTCGGGCAGATGACAGCAAGCCTGCACCGGAAAATTTCTGATGCATCAAATTATCTGGTGAACGAAATCAGGTATATAGCCATGGTGAAATTGGCTGATGTTTTGCGCAGATTTTCGGAGCTGATCAAACTTGACGGGGTTTGATGACGAATCCACGTTCTATCCCTGACTGAAATCCGATCTTTTCATAAAGCTGATGCGCCGCTGTGCGGGTTTCACCCGACAGTAACATCACCTTATAGCAATCCAGTTCCCAGGCGAGTGCCAGTGCTTTTTCAATGACTTTCTGGCTCAGGCCACGACGCCGGTATTGATCGGTGGTGATGACATGTTCAATGACCCCAAAGGGCTTTGCGCCATTCGTCAGGGTGGGAACGAGCCCCAACTGACAGGTTGAAGCCAGTGTGCCGTCGATGTCGGCAACAATGATGCGAGTGTTTGGCTGGGCCAGCAAGGCTTCCCAGTGTGCTTCGGCAGCGGGTGCTGTGAGTGGCTGGTCGTGCGGACGCAACGCCCGGTACAGCCGCAACAGACCTTCCAAATCTTGTGGGCGGGCGGTTCTGATGGTTTCCATGCACTGTTCTCTTGTTGGGGGATTGGCTTTTCAGTCACGCTTTGGTGTTCTGGTGAACGGCGCACAGACCTTTCCAGTCTTCCAGATCCTGCGCGGGTTTCTCCTGACGGAAGCGGCCATAGAGTGCAATGCCGGTCTGATCTTCCAGAATATCGACCTGAACGCCTTTTTCGCGCAGCATGGGTTCGTTGCCGGCAGCGTTGGTGACATCGCCGACAACGACCCGGCTGAATCCGCGCATATACAGCAGCGTGGCGCACACATCACATGGACTCAGGCTGGTAAACAGCGTCGTTTTGCTGAAATCAATCCGGCCTGCATCGCGAATGGCAGAGGTTTCACCGTGGTTATATGGGTGGTCTTCCTGAACCAGCGTATTGTGGCCTTTGCCGACGATGCGTCGGGTCTGATTATCAATGATCACCGCGCCAATCGGGCAGCCGCCCTCGTCGTAACTTTTTTGTGCCAGCAGCACAGCAATGCGCATGAAATCCGCATCGGACAGCTTCTGCAGAAAGGCATCGTCAGCCAGTACCGGCAGGCTGGAGGTTGGCATATGAGCGATGGCAGTCAAGGCGTACTGACTGACGGCTGTTTGGCTGTGAAGGAGGGTTTCCATCGAGTGTCTGTCCTGAATCATGAATACTGAGCCAAGTATAACGGTTGCCAGCACTTTGCCGTGCGGGCAACTGATTGTTTTTCATCCTTTTGAAAAGGATCACACCGCGGCTTTGTCCAAATGACTCTCTGATTCATGCCGGCTGAAATCCAGAAATGCACGAACGGTTTTACTGACCGCACGTTGTTCAGACCAGACCATCTGGGTTGTGACGGGAAGTGATGTTGCTGCATGGAGCCTGATGTGAGACTGAGCGCTATCCAGAGTGATGACGGATTTCGGCAACATGGCTAGCCCCATGCCGGCGGACACACAGCCTAAAATCGCCTGGAATGAGCCAAACTCCTGGATACTCAGATGCCCCAGTCGCTGGGTTTCAAGCCACGATTGGAAACGCTGGCGATAGTTGCACCCATCTTTGAAGACCAGCATCGACATGTCTCTGCAGGCTGAAGCCGTGAGGGGAAAGGAGAGTTCAGCCGGTGAAATCAGCACGAGCTCTTCATGAAAGAGGGGATACGTCATGAGTCCCAGCGAGCTGATGTGCGGGTTATCAGCCACAAAACCGATGTCAGCTTCGCCCTTTCGCAGCATCTCCAGCGCGTGCTGAGTGGTGGTTGTGGTCAGCTTGAGGGAAATGGCTGGAAAACTCTGATGGAATGCGGTCAACAAGGACGGCAGCCGGACCGCTGCGGTCGTCTCCATCGACACCAAGTGAAGCGGGCCAGCGGGCGTATCGGATTTCAGTGCACCTTCCGCGGCTTCAAGTAATGCAAATACCTGCTTTGCATACTCGAGCAGAATCTGACCTTCTGCCGTGATTTGAAGGCGGCGTTTTTCCCGGCTGAACAGGGCGACCCCAAGGCTATGTTCCAGTTCTTTCAGTCGTGTTGTGACATTCGAAGGGACGCAGTGCAATCGTTCCGCGGCCTGATGGACAGACCCGGCTTCGGCAACAGCTTTGAAAACTTTCAGGGCAGCGCTGTTCATGTTCAGTTGTTCATTATTTATGAATAAGTTCGTTCATATTAATCACTTTTATTCATGTTCGCGAATCTGATGTAATCAGCTCACAGCTTTTCCGGATCCCCGCGGCACAAACTGCGAAATGAAGGACGTTATCAAGGTGAGATATTTCAAACACTTCTATGCACTCGCGTTACTTTGCGTCGGTATGGGATTGGGACGGTTTTTGTTGACCCCTTTGGTTCCGGTGTTGATGAGCGAAGGGCGCTTTACCCTGGGCTCGCTTTCTCTGATGGCGAGTGCAAATTATCTGGGTTATCTGGCGGGCAGCCTGCTGGGATCGTCTCGCGCGCTCACCCATGCCATCAGGCCGGAACGCGTTGTCATAGCGTGTACGCTCACGACAGCGGTGACATTGTTTGCGATGGGCAATACTGAGTCTGAAGCGGCTGCCTTGGTGTGGCGTTTTTTCGCCGGAATGGCCAGTGCCGGTCTGATGGTGTTCGGGGCGCTTGTGATATTTCAGACACCCCACATGAAATCAGCCGCGCCATTGTTCTTTGCTGGTGTGGGTGCCGGGATCGTGCTTGGAAATGAATGGGTGAATCTGGCCGTTTTTGCTGAACTTTCATCCGTATGGATATGGCGGGGAGCGGGTTTGTTTTCGCTGGTCGTATGTGGATGTTTGATGTTCAGGCAGCCAGGCGAGCTCAGCCAGCCCGATGCAGTGGCAACGCGGCCGCCGGAAGTCCCCTCGATGCGCTGGTGGATGCTGGTGCTGATTTACGGGATGGCTGGTTTTGGATACATCATCGCGGCGACTTATTTACCGCTGCTGGCAAAGCAGACGGGCTTCTTCCCGCAGCATGTGTGGACGTTATTTGGCATCGCTGCACTCCCCGCGGGCTTGTATTGGATGCGGTTGGCGCATCGAATCGGCTATCAAAAAACGCTGATCCTGAACTTGCTGATTCAGGCCGCCTCAATGTTGTTGCTGGCTCTTGGTAGTCCGCTTGGATTGGTTTTTGCCGCACTGGGCATAGGCTCGTCATTTATGGGGACGGTCGCTTTAGTGATGTCTTTAGCCAGACAGGTTGTGGCCCCCGGAGCGATACAGCTGATGGCTTTGGTGACGTTCAGTTACGGGATTGGGCAGGTGCTCGGTCCTTTGGTGGTGCTGCGGTTTAGTGTGCAGGAAACCTGCTTTTTCGCGGCAATGACACTGGCCGTTGCGAGTGTACTGGTTCAATTATCAATGGAGGAAAAACATGCCATACGTGAATATTAAAATAACCAATGAAGGCGCCACACCAGCGCAGAAAGAACAGCTGATCTCAGGTGTGACGCAGCTGCTGGTGGATGTGCTGGGCAAAAATCCCAACACAACCGTTGTGGTGATTGATGAAGTGGCGACCGATAACTGGGGAATCGGCGGGATTCCGGTGACGAGGCTCAGACAACAAAGCTCAGCGTAAAATCATCAATCCTGATGACCTGTCAATTTGTGCGATGAAGCGACGCGTTGTTATGCGCGCTTCACGGTTTTCATCCTCAAGCGTACTGAAACGACTTTCGCCAATCGCTGGGCGTGACATTGAATCGGCGCTTAAATTGTGCCCGCAAAGCACTGGCGGAGGGGAACCCAACCTGACTGGCAATCGTCTCCATGGGCTGTGTGGTCGATTCAAGTAATTCCTGACAGCGCTGAAGCCGTTCCGAGAGTAACCACTCACCCACAGAAAGGCCGGCAGCTTTATGAAATTGCCGGGTAAAGGTGCGCCGGGTCATCATGACGCGATCGGCCAGACTATCGAGATCATGGGCTTGATGCAGATGATTGCGCAGAAATTCGAACAGGGCATTCATCCGTGCATCTTGCGTGGTCGCGGGTACGGGGCGCTCAATGAACTGGGCCTGACCGCCATCCCGGTGCGGCGGGATCACCATGCGACGTGCGACTTTATTCGCAATCGCGCTGCCATACCGTTGTCGGAGCAAGTGCAGGCAGCAGTCGAGTCCGGCAGCCGTCCCTGCTGAAGTGACAATGTTACCGTCTTCCACGTAGAGTGAATTGGTATCGAGGGTGATGCCGGGAAAGCGCTGAATGAAATCCTGCTCGAACTCCCAGTGAGTCGATGCCCGTTTTTCGCCGAGCAGACCGGCATAGGCCAGCACATAGGTGCCGAGGCAAAAGCCGACGATTTGTGCGCCACGCGCATGCGCAGATTGCAAAACTGCCAGTAGCGGAGCCGGAGGTTGTTCCGCCGGGTTTCGCCAGTAGGGAATCACGATGATGTCGGCGTCTTCCAGGCCTTCGAGCCCGTGCGCTGTTTCCAGGGTTAACCCATGGCTGGATTGAATCGGGCCGGGTTCACCGGCACAGATTCGCAGGTTGAACAGTTTCATGTCCGGCAGAATGTCATCAAAAATGATGCAGGGGACAGACAGGTGGAACTGGCTGAACCGGTGAAATGCCACGACAGCGACTGTGGGTAAAGGCATGTGTTTTGACCTTGGCATGAAACTTCCCTGTTGATGCGCAGAGTGCCCTGCTGGCAGGGCATCCGCATGGTTATGATTCGTGGAACGTGTACGATTCTCCGTCTTCCGGGACCCGCACCCGATCCGTCATCTGATGGGTGATCAGGTAATCGCGCAGTGCCTGACGTGATAATACGGCATGATTGACGGCCTCCATATGGCTGGCAATGACGGTGGCTTTTGGCGCAGCTTCATAGACCGCGCGGACGTCTTCTTTGGTCATGATGATGGATCCCAGCCCATCGATCTGTGCATCGCCGCTGTTCAGGATAATCACATCCGGCTGATAACGCTCAATGCTCTGTTGTACGTGATGATTCCAGACGGTATCTCCGGCAATGTACAGTGTCTTTTCGTCAGGGTGCCGGAACACGACACCGCAGACCTCACCCATGCGATCACCCATGGCTGACATCAGATCGTCGCTGCCATGCTGGCCATCTGTCTGGCTTAATGAGATGCCGTCATAGCCGGTGTTGTCACCCATGATCCGGATGTTGGTAAAACCTGAGGTACGAATAACGTCGGCATCGGCCTGATGCTGGGCGAAAATCAGCATGTCTTTCGGGATCACCGCCTTTGCCGTTTCATCCCAGTGGTCTGGGTGCGTATGGGTGACAATCACAGCATCAACCTCCAGCAGGGTTTCCAGCGAACAGGGCAGTTCGACCAGCGGATTACGAAGATGGCTGTTGGGGGTGCCTTCGAAGCCCGGATAGGTGCCTTGACTGGCCAGCATCGGATCAATCAGAAACCGTTTCCCGGCATACTGAATGATGAGGGTTGCGTTACGCACTTGGGTGAATTTCATGGCTGACTCCTTGAACAGTGGTTAAACAGACTTCGTGACTGAAGTCCGTTGATTATCCTGGTGTCAGCAGCAGAGCGTGAGTGGCCCGCGGGACAGATCTCACCGAAATCGGGACAAGTTGAAATTCAGCGCAGCCGGGCTGCCCAATTTCCCTGATGGGCCAGTTCACAGCTTTCTTCGGTGTCGTAGCGGATATGGTTGGCGGCTTTGTTCAACTTGATCCCCGCAGCCTGAAGTTGTTGATCAATCAGCGCGTTCAGTGCTGATTTTCCGTCGGTCGCCACAAAGTCAGACAGTTGTTCATTGGTGTCGAACACGCAAACAATACGCAGACTGGCTGGAAAGTTATCGTAATTCACCAGATGGGTAAGCCATTGAAAACCAGGGTAGGTTTCCATCGCTTCATTGCAGACGTCAGTCAGTAATTGCCTGAGCTGGTTTTCAGTGTTTTTATCGGTTTTTCGCATGTTGATTCAGAGGCCATAATCATCAAAGCCAATACGGTAACGCTTTTATAAGGCCTGTCAATCCGGGTTTATGGTTGAGGTAGCATTTCCTGAATACCGAATTGAATTTCAACATGATTTTTGTCCGAATCCGGGCCGTACCAGACAGGGTACACCGCACGGCTTTCGCCACTCAGTTCGTAAGACATATTGTGTCGGGCCGTGAGCAAAGGCTGATAGCCTTTTGCAAATAAATCCGCGAAAGGACCTTCATAGACAGACATGCCGCAATGGAAATAATGCTCTGAATATCATTCGTCAGATAGGCATCACGTTCGCCTGAAACAGGCAGGCAGAAATCTATGTCAAATTCTGTCTGGTTATCCTGTGGTAGATGATACGCAATAAAATGCCATGGACCGGTGACCTGTAATCCGATTTATCAATCAGATCCTGAATCTGTCGGCTGCAATCCACACTGGCTGGGCCGATATCGGAGAGATAAAGGCGTTCCCTGATAAACAAGGTCTGGCCTGGAACCGTGTTTTTAATATGCATGCAGTTGTTCTTTGCGTATGAAAATTTGGCAAGAGTATTTCAGTGTTGCTTTCAACTGGCAAAGCCTGGAAAAAAGCGTTGAAGGATCGTCACAATATGCATATATGTGCTCTTTATGAAGCAAAGATTGCTGAAAATCATCATATGTTTTTGTGTCAGTGAGTGTTGATGTAATGTATATGATTCGGTTCAGCGGAGAGCGAGGCATCGACTTAAAAGTGATCTTCGGGGCTCTCCGCTGAAGGAGAGGAATATAAATATTTTCTATCTAGTGATGAGATTAAGGTTTCATCGCAATCATTAATCGATTTTCTGATGGAAATTTTTGCAGAATATAAACGACAAATTCTTTTCCTTGATAGGTGAATGGGAAGGGACTCATCGCTTCATGCTCAGGGACAATTTTGTGAACCACATCACCACGGATATCATATTTCCATACACAAGCATATTGACCTGCATAATTGTCAAAATAAATGGATTGATTATCTTCACTCCAGACCATGCTATAGATTTCCCAACCCCAGTTGGCTTTATTCTTCATGATATTTGGCATGAGTTTGATGTGATTCGATTCACTGTCATAAATAGCGATATTATTATCCTCTGTAATCGGATACGTCTCAGATGATAATTTCGCCTTTCTGAAGAGTTCCACTTCTTGGGAGTTTTGAGAATAATGTGTGATATCTTCGGATGATAAAAATATCTGTGTTTGTATTGCGATCTTTTTCTGATCTTCAGAAATTAAAATTTTTTCATTTTCTTGGTTATGTCTATATGGCAAATTGAAATAATCGTGTAAATGAATATACTGATTCACTTTTGGGGTGTCATAAGAACCAATTGTATAGTGATGTTCTAGTACCCTGTTGTCTGAAAAGTTTGTGTAGAAATATAACACGCCGTTCTTCACAAAAGTGGCTCCCTGAGTGTCGGAAGCGATGAATTTGTCTTCATGAGTGATAGGCTTATACTCACGAAGCTCATAAATTGAATCAGATGATTTATATTTTTTATAATAAATGTAAATTTCATTATTTACAGTTGTTGCTATCGGAAAGTTTGGACTCTTTGTCTCATTGACTACTTTTCTTAACCAGGGTTGATACACTTCTGCTGCAATATTCTGTGCTGCATCTGTTGATATTTGGTCCAATGTTTTTTCATCTGGCAGAGCCATATCCTGACTCAGGTGAGTAATATTTTCCTGTGACACTTTAATGAGTAGACGGTTGATTCTGTCCTTAAAAACGGTTTCACATGCGGCAAGGTTGTCGCAAGTGTTGTCGCGGAATTTCAGCCAGGAGCGTTGCTCTGCTTTCAGGGTATCGTTCCCTGATGTTTTGAGTGCGCTGGTGTAGAGCTGATGAATGAGCTCATCCATGGTATTTAACGATGGATTTGTACATATCATTTTTTCTGTTGGCGTTGAGGCCAGTTCGCAATTGAAGCTAGCGGCTTGAGCTGATGTTGCCAAAAAGGAAAGTAAGAGGAGTGATTTTTTCATGAAGAATCCAGAATATAACTAAAATTTGACTCAAGCTACACAAACCCGGATTCAGACACAACGGATTGGAATGTGGTGTCATAATATTCGAATCGATATCACATCATGCTTCATGCCCTTTACGTTGTGCCACGTGAATTTATTGTGGTAACAAGAGCGTTTAGGAATCAAAAGATCTGATATTTGATGTGGATCAAATCGTTCTCAAATACAGTGGTGGCAGAAACGCTTTTCAGTGCAGTATTTGAATTGAAGTTGCCAAACAAAGGGATTTCATCACCGAGCAGAGTTGGTGCTTGGGTGAGAGTCGTTTCATCGTTCACTCCCAAATTCAGGCAACAAGGGGGGATTTATCGTCTTCTAGAGTTTCTGTTAACAGCATATGTTGGCGACTAAAAAGGATATGAACTCTCATAGACGCCGCCTATCCCAACCATCCATCTTTTCGATTATCCAGTGTTCATGCATTTGAGTAAGCTTTCTTCATGTTAAATCAGTTGGTTAAGACGCAGATGAATCAGAAGAAAGCTTTAGTCGTTGAAGGTGGCGCGATGCGCGGTATTTTTGCCAGTGGCGTGCTGGATGCCTTCATGGAGGATGATTTCAACCCATACGATATGGCGGTTGGTGTTTCTGCCGGGGCTTCAAATTTATTGGGCTATCTGGCGCATCAGCCAAAGCGCAGTTACCGGGTGATCACTCAACTGGCAACGGACAAGCGCTTTTTTAATCCGGCCCGTTTTCTGCGGGGTGGGAATCTACTGGATGTGAAATGGCTGGTGGAAGAGTCCATGCGACTTTACCCGTTGGATTCGACCAAACTGTTCGGAAAAACGAAATTCATTGCGGCGGCGACCAACATCCAGACGGGTCAGGCAGATTATTATCATGTGAACCCTGACAACATCAGTGATGTGATCGAAGCGACAAGTGCCCTGCCATTGGCGTATAAAGCCACACCATGTTTTTCCGGCGGCTGCTATACCGATGGCGGTGTTGCCGATTCTATTCCGGTTCGCGAGGCTTATCGTCGCGGTGCGCGGGATATCACGGTCATTCTGTCTCATCCACTGAGTTATCAGATGAAACCGACCCGGCATCCCTGGATATTACAAAAGCTCTTTGCACGCCAGCCGCAGATTGCTGAAGCCATGCTCAAGCGTGCAGAAAACTACAATGCATCACTGGCATTTATCCGGAATCCTCCGGAAGATGCGACAATTCGAGTGATCGCACCGTCAGAGAACTTTAGCGTCAAACGCCTGAGCATGCGGAAATCCACTTTGGATGAAGGCTACCAGATGGGACTCACCGAAGGGATGCTGCATATCCATCGCCGTTTATCACTCAATGGCTCACATGATAAAGAGTGCCACTTTTGTGTGTCACAGCGCTGAAAAGTGCTGAATCCCCCAAAAAGTGATCCTCTCTGAATGTGACACTGGCAATTTTCATTGGGATGATTTTTAATCGTGCAGAAATTACCCATGTTGAAAGATGGCCTGAGGGGGGATCATGAATACTTTCGTTTCAGTCGCTTGGCTTGCAGAAAGGCAATCTCAGGCGCAGCTTGTGATTTTAGATGCCTCGATGGAAAGTATCGGCGGAGATAACTCGGGGATGACTACGCGAAAATACATTCCGGGGGCACTGTTATTTGACTTGCACGGCCAGTTTTCTGATCTGACGTCTCCCTTGCCGCATACAGCGCCGGGCCCGGATGCTTTTCACAAAGCAGTGGACCAACTGGGCATTCAGCCGGACGATACCGTGGTGATTTATGATGCTAAAGGCATTTACTCAGCCCCGCGAGCCTGGTGGCTGTTTCGGTTGATGGGACATGAGCGCGTCTTTGTTCTCGATGGCGGATTACCTCAGTGGCAATTGGCGGGTCTGCCGGTTGCGGATGCGCCTTCGGTCCCCAAACCGGGCAACCGCTGGCAAGGGGAACAAGGGCGCCATTGGATTGCGGACTGGCAAAATGTGGCGCGATGGGCAGGACAACCGGGGTTCCATCTGATCGATGTTCGTGCCGCGGATCGCTTTTCAGGGTTGAAGCCAGAACCTCGTCCTGAGCTGCGAAGTGGGCACATGCCTCATGCCGTGAATCTTCCGTTTACTGAACTGCTTGAGGCCGGGCAGTACAAACCGCTTGAAGAACTTCGGGCCATATTTGCTGCCCTGAAGATTGAAACATCCGATCGGCTTTGTTTTAGCTGTGGCTCCGGGGTAACCGCCTGCATTGGCTTGTTGGCAGCAGCAGCGTGCGGATACACGAATCTGGCGATCTATGATGGTTCATGGGCAGAGTGGGGGCAGCGAACGGACTTACCAGTCGCCTGAAGCCCGTTCGCTGAGTGAGGGGGTGTTAAGAAACGACCTGATAGGCCTGAATCTTTGGTAGTTTCAGGGAAATCAGTGTCGTGAGAGCCAGAAAAGCAAACGACACCCAGAGGCAGGCCGAGAGTCCTGCTATTTGAAAGACCCAGCCAGACAGCACTGTGCCGATCAACCGTCCCATGGCATTGGCCATGTAGTAGAAGCCGACATCCAGCGACACGCCATCGTCTTTGGCATAGCTGACAATCAGGTATGAATGCAGTGAGGAGTTCACGGCAAAGACTGCGCCAAAAATCATCAGGCCGACAACAATCACCAGTTCTGGCTGCCACTGAACCTGAACACCATAGGCAATGGCTGCCGTGATCACTGCCAGCAATATAGCCCAGCGGGTCGCGGCCTGACCGTCCGGCACTTTGCCCTGAGCTTTTCCGGTGAGTTTCGGGGCGAAGCCCTGGACAAAGCCATAGGCCATCACCCAGGCAGCCATAAAACCGCCGACAGCGCTGTGATTCCAGCCGAAGACGGAGCCGAGGTAGACTGGCAACGCAACCACAAACCACACATCGCGGGCACCGAACAGGAACATCCGGGCCGCAGATAAAATGTTCACGCTTTCTGATTTGGAGAACATCTCAGCGAATTTGGGTTTGTTCTTGGCTTTTCCCATCTCCGCTTTTAGCGTGATGAGACTGCTGATAAACACTACTGCAAGCACACCGGCCATGGCCATGACAGCATTCTGGAAGCCCATGAGACTCAGGAGCAGGCCGCCCAGAAAAAATCCGGCACCTTTGAGGGTGTTTTTGGAGCCGGTCATCAGCGCAACCCACTGATACAGTGCGCTTTGTTTGTTGTCTGGCACCAGTGTTTTAATCGCACTTTTGGCACTCATTTTATTGAGATCTTTGGCGATCCCCGAGAGTGCCTGAGCAGCCATCACCCAGGGAATCGTCAGCATCGGGTTTGGAACGGCCAGCATCAGCAGAGCGACAATCTGCATCCCGAGTCCGATATTCATGGTTCGGTTCAGACCGAGTCTGGCGCCGAGCCAGCCCCCGACCAGATTGGTGACCACGCCAAAAAATTCATAAAACAGAAACAGGGAGGCGATGGCGAGTGTCGAATAACCGAGGTCATAGAAATACAGCACAACCAGCATTCGCAGTGCGCCGTCTGTAACCGTGAAGTTCCAATAGTTGAAAGTGACCAGCATATACTGGCGAACCGGTTGGCTGAATTGAGCAAAGTACTTGGCAAACATAGACACGACACTCTTGAATAGTCGCCGCGCCCGAGCGTGTCAGGAAACGGCGATGTTGTGATTATGCGGGTGACGCAACCTGACGGATGTAATCGACCTGAATGGCTTTGGTAAAGGCGCCGGGACGCAGCGCCTGAACGTCTGCAATGATTCGGTCCAGTGGCCAGCCTTGCGCTAAGAGCAGGTGGGCTGCCAGTAATCCAGTCCGGCCTGAGCCGCCCATACAATGCAGGGCAATCTTGCCGCCTTCTTCAATCATAGTATGCAACTGCGGGCTGGCCGCCTGCCATTGGGCCGCGAAGTCTGCTCCGGGCGCTGCATCGTCTTCGATCGGGGTGTGTGCCCACAGCATACTGGCCTGCGCCACAAGCTGGCCCAGTCCAGCGACATCTTTCTCTGCCATTTCCTGTGCGTTGATGGCGGTGACCACAGCACGCACACCCTGAGCTTTCAGTTGTGCGAGGCTTTCGGCCAGTGGCACGCCTTTGGTGCCGGGACAGGGTGTCAGCACCAGTGCACTTTGAGCATTCACGGGTAAAGTCCAGGTTGGATGAATCATGGTCGTGCTCCTGATGCCTGTCCGACTTTACGCACCAGCTCGGCGGTGCGGGTGGCGTAGCCCATTTCGTTGTCATACCAGGCGTAGATTTTCACCATGCGTTTGCCAACGACCATGGTCGACAGCGCATCGACTATGGTAGAACGCTGATCGCCCTTGTAATCAATCGACACCAGTGGGCGGTCTTCATAACCCAGAATGCCCTGAAGCTCACCCTGAGCGGCTTCTTTGAGCAGAGCGTTGACTTCTTCGGCGGTCGTGTCGCGATTCACATCAAAAATGATGTCCGTCAGGGAAGCGTTGGCCAGCGGGACGCGAACAGCATGACCGTTAATTTTTCCTTTCAGTTCCGGGAAAATTTCAACGATGGCAGAGGCTGAGCCTGTGGTGGTCGGGATCAGGCTCATGCCACAGGCGCGAGCGCGGCGCAGATCTTTATGGGGCGCATCCAGAATCGTCTGTGTGTTGGTCAGATCGTGAATGGTGGTGAAAGCGGATTGCTCGATGCCCAGTTTTTCATGGATGACTTTTACCACAGGTGCAATGCAGTTGGTGGTGCAGGAAGCTGCAGTCACAATGCGATGCTGCGCCGGGTCAAAGATATGATCGTTCACACCCACCACAATATTGGCGATACCGGCTTCTTTCACAGGCGCTGAAACGACGACACGCTGAACGCCCTGCGCCAGATATTTGTTCAGAAGCTCTGTCTTGCGGTGTTTGCCGGTGGCTTCAATGACGACATCACAGCCCGACCAGTCGATGGCGTCGATGTCTTTTTCCTGCGTCGCGGTGATGGCTTTACCATTGATCAGGATCTGGTTGCCTTCTGAAGTCACTTCATGGTGCCAGCGGCCTTGAACGGAATCGAATTCAAGCAGATGGGCGAGCGTTGCAGCATCGCCGGCAACATCATTGATCTGAACAAATTCCAGCTCTGGCCAGTCAAACGCTGCACGCAGAGCCAAACGGCCAATGCGGCCAAAACCATTGATACCTACTTTGATTGTCATTGTCTCTTCCTACAAAAATCAGGTGAATTATTGGCAGCACACCGGTCGCTGCTTCATGTCTGCTAACCGATCACTGTCTTGCTGATATTCCTGTTCAAGGCAGTTTGAATCGACCAGTCCGTAAATCTGTTTTCGCATCCAACCGGGCAAATCATCGGTTAACCGGTAAAAAACCCACTGGCCTTGCCGCACATCCACCAGTAACCCACTGGCTCGCATGACGGCCAGATGGCGCGACATCTTTGGCTGGCTCACCTGCAACGCTTCGGTCAGTTCCGCAACGCACAGACACTGTTCTTTCACGATGAGCCGAATACAACGCACTCGGGTTTCATCAGCCAGCAGCTTAAAAAATTGATGGGGAAGCATGCTTATAACCATATTCGAATTTCCGTATATCTTAGCTTTGTTGATGAAGAGATCAATGTGATTCCTGTCGGTGTCATGAAATATTCACATTGAATGCTGCAGCAGGCCAAGTGGTTTTTGTATCACGGGTGTTTTGTGCTGGATCCTTCATCAACGATATCCCTCAGTTGAGAAGAGAGGGATGAAGATATGACGGGTCGAAGCCAGTATGTTCCTGCCGTGAAACGAACTGGCGAGGAACATACCGGCGTTAAAACGGGCAGCTATTGATGTGTTGGGGCTGGGTATGTTTTTTTCATGCGCAGCGCAACATTGACCAAAGCAATCAGCACAGGGACTTCGACCAGCGGCCCGATTACACCCGCAAATGCCTGATCGGAATTCAGGCCAAAGACCGTAATCGCGACTGCAATGGCCAGCTCGAAGTTATTCCCCGATGAGGTAAACGCAATCGAGGTGTTCTGATCGTAGGGCAGGCCCATTTTCTTTCCGGCCCAGAAACTGACAAAGAACATCACCAGAAAGTAGATCACCAGCGGCAGTGCCACGCGCAGGACATCCATTGGCAGCTCAAAGATCATGTCGCCTTTCAGGCTGAACATCAGCACGATGGTGCCGAGCAGCGCAATCAGTGTTATCGGAGAAATTCGGGGAATAAAGACTTGGGTATACCAGGTTTCACCTTTCAGCCGGACCAGAATTTTTCGGCTCAGGAAACCAGCCAGAAAGGGGATGCCCAGGTAGATCAATACGCTCTGCGCGATATCCAGCATGGTGATATCAACGACAAAACCACTGTAGCCGAAGTATGGTGGCAGTACGGTAATAAACAGCCAGGCCATGAAACTGTAGGTCAATATCTGGAATGCGCTGTTTAATGCAACCAGCATTGCACCGTATTCTTTATTGCCGCCACTGATGTCATTCCAGACCAGTACCATGGCAATGCAGCGGGCCAGTCCGATCAAAATGATTCCGGTCATATAGCCCGGCTCGTCACCCAGAAAGAGCAGGGCGAGACCAAACATCAGGATTGGACCAACCAGCCAGTTCATCACGAGCGATAAAGTGATTGCACGCTTGTCGCGGGTGGCTTGTCCCAGTAACTGATAATTCACTTTCGCCAGCGGTGGGTACATCATGAGAATTAATCCGATGGCCAGTGGGATGTTGGTATTGCCAACGGTCATCGCTTCATTGATTTCAGCAATGCCGGGAAAAGTAACGCCAAGGGCGATCCCTGCCGCCATGGCAAGAAAAATCCAGATGGTTAGATAGCGATCCAGAAAACTCATTTTACTGCTTTTCTTCAGCGGGATTGTCGCTTCTTGATTCATGATGACGGACTCTGTTGATGATGGAAGGCTTGACCTGAATCAGCGTTGACCCGTCCGGTTCTCAGGGATGAGCAGGAATGGTGCAACGAGAATTCAGGTGAATATATGAATATTCGAATTCGCGTATATGTTAGCGCTGTGGCCGGAAAGATCAAGTGACACGAAAGGGGGATCATCAAGAGTTCATGGTGTGGGAAACGGTGTGAAATAAATCGGCCCACAGAATGTGGGCCGAGAGCGGTGTGTCAGAGACCTGGATCCGGTTGTTCAACCGAACTGATGGTACAAATGGAGGCAAGTGGTGGCAGTGCCGCGAGACAGCTGATATTGATCGCGTTTTCACTGGCGTGGTTCGTGCCGGAGATCAACGCGCTTGAAGTGACTTTCTCATTCGACAGAACGCCAGCTTTCAGCGTCACCAGACCGTCTGTGTTCACGGAAAGCAGCGCATGCTCAGTGGCCTGATAGGTCACGATACTGTTATCCAGCACCAGGCTGCTGCCGTCAGAGAAGTAGGCTCGGGTGTACACATCGAAGATGCTGTCACCCAGCAGCTGGATAGCCAGCTGGCCCAGATGGTCGGATTCAATACGCACCCGATCCAGCAGTGCTGCGGTCACATTCAGTGTAGCCGTCTGATTGGAGCCCTGATAGTTCCCGCTGATGTTCACCGAACCCTCAGATAGACCCTGAACCAGACCATCTGTAACGGTGGCAATCGCGGTATTGCTGCTCAGCCAGCTCACCAGACTGGTGACATCCTGCGTTGAGCCATCCGAGAATGTCGCAATGGCTTGCAATTGCTGGGACAGGCCATTGGCCAGATCCAGAACCGCTGGCGTGATATCCAGATTGGTCAGCGTTGCAGGCGTAACTTCCAGGTTCACCAGATTACTCGTGAATGTCAGATACTGCGCAACGATATCCGTGGTGCCCTGTGCCAGCGACTGAACCAGACCGTCTGCGTTGATGGTGGCGACATTCCAGTCACTGCTGCTCCAGCTGACCAGATGGGTCACATCCTGTGTGCTGCCGTCGCTGAAGGTTGCGATGGCTTCAAACAGTTGGGTGGTGCCGTTGGCAATGCTGGAAGTCAGCGGTGTAATTTCCAGCGCATTCAGAATCGCATCGGTCACGGTCAGTGAATGATCCGCACTGTCGACCCCTTGCAGGTGGGCTGAAATGACGGTTGTTCCTTTGGCAACGCCTTGAACCAGACCAGCAACAGAAACAGTCGCAACAGCATTATCGCCGCTCTGCCAGTTGGCTTGGTCGGTAATGTCGATCAGGCTGCCGTCCGAGAAAAGCGCAGTCGCTTTAAATTGCTGTGTTGTGCCGTTGGCAATGGTCGCCAAGAGTGGTTCAACCGCAATCGAGACGACGCTGGCCGCAGTGACCTGAACGTTCGCCACGTTACTGGTCATGCCCATGAATTCAGCCGAGATGGTCGCCGTTCCTTCCGCCAGTGCATGTACTGCACCCGTCAGGACAACATTGGCAACTGCAGTATCACTGGAAGACCAGCTCACCAGATTGGTGACGTCTTGCGTGGTGTTATTCGAGAAAGACGCAATCGCTTTAAACGCTTTTGAGGTGCCTTTGGCAAGATTGAGGTTGCCCGGGGTGACTTGCAGACCGTCAACGGTCGCGTTGGTAATCGTGATCAGCAGACCATTACTGGTTTTGCCGTCCAGTGTTGCTGTAATGGTCACTGTACCGATGCTCAGTGTCGCCAGAAGACCAGAATCAGAAACCGTGGCCAGCAAAACATCATTACTATCCCAGGTGACCTGAGCCGTCAGATCCTGCGTGGTGCCATCTGAGAAGTGACCAATCACTTTCAGTTGTTGCTTTGTACCAAGTGCCAGAGACAAACCCGATGTCGTCAAATCGAGAGAAACAAGGGAAGCATTCGTCACAGTTAAATCAGCGATGTTACCGGTGACTTCTTCAAACACACCACTGATTTCAGCCGTACCCGCCGTATTGGCCGTCACTTTACCACTGGCATCAATGCTTGCAACGCCCGGCGCACTGCTGCTCCAGTTCACTTGCGGGGTGACGTCTTCACGGGTGCCGTCGTGGTAGAAAGCCAGTGCTGTAAACTGAACCTCAGTGCCTGCCGCGACCGATTCAACGGCGGGCGTGATTTGCAGCTGTTTGAGGGTATGGCCGCCAAAAACAGTGATCACCAGACCACCGACATTCACGCCGCCAAAATCACAGTCAATGGTGGCATCGCCAGCAGCAATTGCTTCGATCACACCCTGTTCTTTCACCGTTGCGATGTTGGCGTTGGCGCTCACACAGGCAGCCTGTGCGGTCACATCGACGGTGTTGTTATCGCTGTAGGTTGCTTCTACAACGAAATTCAGTAAGTTGCCTGCTTCTACCGTATTTGAACTGGGGATGATGTTCAGCGCACTGATGGATTTCCCCCCTTTGTCGTCAAGACCTGTACCTGTACCGTCCTTTTGATTTGGCATGCCGCTGCCATCACCACCACAGCCTGCTACGGTGAGCACCAGTACCATGAAGAAATATCCCAGCCATTTTCGTATACTTTGGCAAAATTCAAGTTTCATTGGATTGCCTTCCTTGTAAATTGAGGTGAGGTCAGTACGACGCGACGGTTCATCGCACGGTTCTCCGGTGTGTCATTACTGACCAGAGGTTTCGTTTCTCCAAACGCTTCGTAGCTGATTCGGTCAGGGGTGATTCCCTGTTGTTCGAAGTAATTCACAACACTTTGCGCCCTGCGTTCAGAGAGCTGCATGTTGTATTTATCCGATCCGACGTTATCGGTATGGGTTTCAACGCGGACCAAGGATTCGGGGTATTGTGTCAGGTGCTTCAGCATCGGCTGGAAGGCAGCAATCATGTCCGGGCGAAGCTTGGCTGAATTGAATTCGAAAATGGCGTTTGACTGTGTACCGTCGACTTTCAGCGTGAAGGTTTCCAGAATAATGGGCTCTGGAGCCGGCTCGGGCTCAGGTTCGACGATGACAGGTTGCGGATCGGCGGAGAAACGGTAACTGATCCCCAGCATCAGGGTGTGCAGATCTGCACCGGATGTTTTTTCATCGCCGACATTGTTTGCAAACTGATAGCTCAGGCCGGTCCGCCAGCGGGGCGTGAAGTCCCAATCGATGCCGACGCCCACAACCGGGGAAAACCCATCATCATCGTTTGAAACTGTCTCTCCAACCTCTTGACCATCGGTGGAAACATGCCAGGCCAGCACGCCAGCTTTCCCCACCAGCGAAACCACATCGGAAACCGGATATCGGTAACCCAGCGTTGCGGTCAGGCCGAGCACATCGGCTTCATAGTCAGCCCCGACGCTTGGATCGGCAACGGCTGGATATGTCGCGTCAACCTGGCCGTAATAGTCGTAACCGACTTCAACTTCCCAGTTGGGTGTCCAGGCATAGTTATAGAAAAGGCCGCCGCCAATGATGTCTTTATCACACTTGGTGTACTGACTTTCACATGCACCGTCGGCATGGGTGAAATCAGCCCGCAGGCCAATCCGGTGATCTGCCGCG
Organism: Photobacterium sp. 1_MG-2023; assembly: GCF_030547945.1. Lineage (NCBI taxonomy): Bacteria > Pseudomonadati > Pseudomonadota > Gammaproteobacteria > Vibrionales > Vibrionaceae > Photobacterium > Photobacterium sp. 1_MG-2023. Next base: position 24,496 of record NZ_JAUORR010000035.1, read on the forward strand.
TTCGCGCTGGCAATACTGAAAGTGCTGGCTAAAAGCCAAGCAGCAGGCAAACAAATGCGCTGATTCATCCTTGTTCATCCTCGTCCATGAATATCAATAAAAAGGCAAGCAAATCCTGAGAAGTTCTTGTGGTACAACGTTGCCTAGAACTCAAAATAGTACAAGGATCACAGCTGTGCGAATCAGTTTTCATCTGTTCGAATTAATACTGTGATGACAATGTTGTCAATTTGGATTCATATGGAGGTGAATGCTGGGGAAGCCCCGTGATTCAAGGGAGGATGCGCTGCAAACGAATTCATTTCTTGTGAAGAACAGGATCTTTCGCTGCTCATTTGCAGGTGTTCACTGAGTCTGTATGAATCATATAACGATCAAGAAATGTCGATCTGTCTCATAGTTAAGACAGTTATGTCTGTTTTTTTGATTGTTGGATTGAGAGATACGGGCGGGATAAAAAACACCCCGCATGAATGATGCGGGGTGGGTCTGACGGTCAGAGTGACGATCAGTGCATGTTGTCGTGACCCATAGATTCATGATCCATGTGTTCATGGTCCATCGCTTGATGGCTGGCCATGTTGTAATCTGCTTTTTCAACTTTCACTTCAACTTCAACTTTTCCGGCATGCTGGAAATACAGTGTCAGCGGGAAGGTTTCACCCAGCTTTGGTACGGATTTCAGGTTGAACATCATGACATGATAGCCGCCAGGCTTGAGCATCTGCGTTGCGTGTGCCGCGACCTGAACATCTTTGACCTGACGCATCTTCATCATGCCGTTTTCGTGAGCGTGTTCGTGCAGTTCCACTTTTCCGGCTATCGGGGATTCAGCACGCAGCAGCGTGTCAGCCTGATCGCCGTGGTTTTCAACCGAGAAAAAGGCCGCCGCCACGGAAGACATCGGTGGGACTTCTTTGGACCAGGGATGATCAATATGCAGCTGGCCCGCTTCAAACTCGTGTGCGCTGGCCAGACCTGTGGTGAATAAAGCAGTGGCCATCAGCAGTGATTTCAGTGTTTTCATCATAAATCTCCATGTAAATTCATTTTATTGTTCGGTGACGGATTGAAATAACTCGGCAACGAAACGGGCGGAGACTGCTTGGGGCCGTACAATTCGTACAGTTTGTTATTGGCTGGCAGCCATTCAGAGACAGGCCCCCCGCGCATGATCATCTGAAAGGCGAAAAAGAGCCTGCCGAAGAGATCGTGATCAAACTGGACCGGTTGTAGCGGGCTGAGCAGCGGACAGTGGGTTTGCCACTGCGTTGTATTGTGGCTGGACTCCTGTGCCTTGAAGTCGGACACCGAGACCCACTGAAGGCCATGCACGGTACAGATCAGCACTTTCTCACCGGTGAGCCAGTGTTGTCTGCGCTGATGGAAATCCGGATTCACGACGACAATGGCCGACAGAAAGTTCAGCCATAACAGCGACGCCAGAATGAACAGGATCATTCCGTGGCGTTGTCTGACTGAAAAGCTGGCGTTTGTCATAGGAACGGATGTGTGATGAAAGAAAGGGGCATCTTAGCAGATGCATATCGTATTCTGTAACACATTGAGTCACTGAAGAAACAAAAAGAAACCCAGTGGGTGATGTCGATCTCACAGGTTGGGACCACGGGCACCAAAATAAGCAATTGGTTGAATTTTCAGGGCGAGGGTGATTGAATAATCTCCCGCATTGCCAAGGAGATGATGGCGTGAAGATTACGATTCTGGACGATTATCAGGATGTTGTTCGCACCCTGCCTTGTTTTTCTTTACTGAATGACCATGAGGTCACCATTCATAACACGCCTGCAGCGAATGATGCTGAATTGATTGCCAGACTTCAGGATCAGGATGTTCTGGTACTGATTCGTGAAAGAACCGAGATTCGGGCGGCATTACTTCGGCAATTACCTCAGCTGAAACTGATCAGCCAGACCGGAAAAGTCAGCAATCATCTTGATGTACCCGCCTGTACGGCACACCAGGTCGCAGTGGCTGAAGGGGTGGGTTCTCCGGTTGCGCCCACTGAACTTTGCTGGGCGCTGATCATGGCTGCGAGTCGGCACTTACTGCCTTATGGAGAGCGCCTTCAGCAAGGGCAATGGCAGCAATCCGGTTCGCTCGGTCTGGGCCGGGTGCTGCATGGCCGGACGATGGGCATCTGGGGATTTGGCAAAATAGGTCAGCGAATTGCAGCAATCGCCAGCGCGTTCGGCATGCAAGTCGTGGTGTGGGGCAGTGAGACCTCCAGACAAGCAGCGGCCAGCCAGGGTTATCAGGCGGCCGGATCCAAAGCAGAATTCTTTTCCGGTGTGGATGTCTTATCGCTTCACTTGCGGCTCAACACGCATACCCAAGCCTGTGTGACGGCTGATGATCTGGCGCTGATGAAACCGGATGCTTTGTTTGTGAATACCAGCCGTGCGGAACTGGTGGCGCCGGGGGCGCTGGTGGCAGCCCTTCGTCTGGGAAGACCGGGCTTTGCGGCGGTCGATGTTTATGAACAGGAACCCGCAACACCGGCGAACGAGCCTTTGCTGACGATGCCGAATGTGTTGTGTACGCCCCACCTTGGGTTTGTGGAACAAGACAGCTATACGTTGTATTTCGAGAAAGCGTTTGAGAATGTCGTCAATTACGCAAACGGTCAGCCCACGGGGATCGCAAATGAATCCGTGCTGATGACGGCACGTCATTGCGGCGCAGCGCAAGTCAGCTCATTGAAGGAAGAAAGATGACTAAACAACAGGTTGTATTGATCACCGGTTCCAGCCGGGGGATCGGCGCGGCAACAGCAATTCAATTGGCATCGCAGGGGGTGAATCTATGCGTGAACTACCGCACAGAGCAGGAAGCTGCGGAGAAAATTGTCCATCGTGCCCGTAAATATGGTGTGAATGCTGTGTCGGTTCAGGCCGATGTATCCAATGAAGGTGAAGTGATGCGGCTGTTTGAAGTCGTCGATAATGAACTGGGCGCGATCACGGGGCTGGTGAATAATGCCGGGATATTAATGCAGCAGATGCCGGTGTTGCAGATGTCTGCAGAACGGATCAATGCCATCATGCAAACGAATGTCACCAGTTGTTTTCTGTGTTGCCGCGAAGCGATTCGTCGTATGGCTTATTCTCAGGGCGGGCAGGGGGGATCCATTGTGAATGTCTCTTCTGCGGCATCGCGCACCGGTGCCCCGTTTGAATATGTGGATTATGCGGCTTCAAAAGGCGCAATGGATACGATGACGCGGGGGCTATCGCTTGAAGTTGCGAGCGAAGGGATCCGTGTGAACGGCGTTCGGCCCGGCTTTATTTATACGGATATGCACGCTTCCGGTGGTGAACCCGACAGAATCGAACGGCTGAAATCTGCCATTCCTATGCAGCGTGGCGGCACGGCAGAAGAAGTCGCAGAAGCGATCTGTTGGCTGCTGTCGGAGCAGGCTTCTTATTCAACCGGATCTTTCATTGATTTGGCGGGTGGGCGCTGAGTCCCCCCGAATTTTGCTGGCTGGTTACTGAAACGGTTTTAACCCGGATGACGGTATTTTCGTTCCGGGCGGCCAACACTGCCGTAAGAGACTTCAGCGGTGAGTTCATCGGTGCTGACCAGGTATTCCAGATAACGTCTGGCTGTGGTCCGGCTGGCGCCGATTTTATGCCCGACTTGCTCGGCATTCAGATGGATGCCGGGCTCGGTAAACACGTTGCGGATCTTATCCAGCGTCAGGCCGTCGATCCCTTTCGGCAGACGAGGCGAGGAAGGGTTGACGGGTTGGGACGTGCCCGTTGTTTCTGATGTCGGCGACTGTAACAGCCCGTCGACATCGCTTTGGACCAGAGAGTCCATATCCGAGAGTTTGTTCAGGTGGGCACTGTAATTGAATAAGGCAGATTGCAAGCGTTCAAAAACCACAGGTTTGAGGATGTAATCAAAGATCCCGCTGCGCATGGCGGCTCGGAGTGTTTCCACTTCCGTTGCGGCAGTCACCAGAATCACGTCAGTATGGCAATCTTCTGCCCGCATTTCTCTTAACAGTTCGAGGCCGGTTCCGGTCGGAAACTGGTTATCCAGCAACAGGAGTTGCGGTTGAAAGACGTCAATCAGATCCCGGGCTTCGGCCAGCCCATGAGCAATGCCAACCACTTGATATCCTGGGGTTTTTTCTACAAAACGGCGTTGTATTTCCGCAATTTGCGGATCATCTTCAGCAATGACTACAGAGATAGGTGCTGTCATTGTTGCTCCTTACTTCCATGTCCTGAGCTGCCAGTGCGGCGCAGTGATTTTGGGATATAAACGGTGAAACGGCTGCCGCTAGGCTCGGCGGGCTCCACAGTAATCAGACCGCCGAGGTGTGTGGTCAGTTGCTTCACTAAATGAAGACCGATGCCATGCCCTTCTTTATTCTTGGTGGTGTAGCCGCGGGTAAAGATTTTATCTTCATCCTCCGGTGGAATCCCCGGCCCCTGATCATTGACCTCGAAGATCAGCTCTTTACCTAAATCACTCATGCTGATTGTGACGACTCCGCCCGGACCATGTTCGTGCAAGGTGGCTTCCAGTGCATTATCAATCAGATTGCCGAGGATGCTGACCAACTGCTCCCGCGGCAGGGCAGGCGGGATATCGGACATCTGGCTGTCTTCTTCAATCCTGAGTTCAAGATTGAGTTCACGGGCCCGGTTGTATTTGCCGAGCAGGCAGCCAGCCAGAATACTGTCTGAAGTGGCGCGCATAATGGTTTGAATAAAGCTCTGGTGGCTGGAGGTTTCCTGTCCGATCACATTCAGCGCCTGTTCAATGGCGCCAATTTGAATCAGACCGGCAATCGTATGAAGCTTGTTATTGTATTCATGGGACTGACTTCTCAAACTGTCTGCATATTGCTGAATTCGTGTCAGTTTCCGGCTGACCAGATCCACTTCGTTTTTGAGCCGGAAACTGGAAACTACGCCATTGACCACGCCGTTCTGAACCAGAGGGAAACGGTTGGCGATCAGGTTGTGGTCATGGAGCCAGATTTCCTTATCGAAATGATGTTCGCCGCTTTCCAGCACATCCAGCATGCCGTTATCCGGCAGGACGTCGGTGATGTGACGACCAATATATTCTTCGTCTTCCGGTAGTTGCAGTGTTTTGATTGCGGCATGGTTGAAGGTGGTGATGATGCCGCGCTGGTTGATCGCCACAATGCCTTCCCGCACGGTTTCCAGCGTCGCGTTTCGTTCCTGAAAGGTTCGGCCAATCTGCTCGGGTTCGAGATTAAAAATCGCTTTGCGGAAGTGATTGGCGAACCATAAAGCGGTCAGCACACTGAAGAGGAGCGCTAAGGTAATCGCGACAATCATGGATAATTGATGACGGCTGACAATACGGTCGACTTCAGTCAGCAGATACCCCACAGAGATGATACCGATGATTTGAGTGCCGTCGGCACTGAATACCGGCGCTTTTCCGCGGATCGACCAGCCGATGCTGCCTTTATCCAGTGCGACGTAAGACTGCCCCTGAATCAGGGCTTTACTGTTGTCGTCGGTGTCATCGTCCGACATGGATTTCCCCAGCCGTTGCGGGTTCAGGTGGGCGAGTCGGATGCCCTGGCTGTCACCAATCACTACAAACCTGGCCTGAGCCGCCTGAGCCAGTTTCAGACTCAGCGGCAGCAGAAAAGCGCTGTCTTTTTCTGAAACGGCGCGGATGACATCCGGAGATGAAGCGATGGTCTGCGCGACCCGCATCGCTTGCTGACCAATTTGTTCATGTAACACTTTGTCGAGGTACTGGATCGTGAAGTGACCCAGGGCACCCGTCTGTAAAATCGCAATGAATCCCAGAATGAGTACCATCCTGGTTTTGAGTCGGAAATGACGTAAAGACAACAGCTTAGCCATAATCAGGTGAGTTCCGTCCACCAAAGTAACACCAGTGCGACAGTGTACCGTCAGTGGTCTGAAAATGCTGTGAACAATATGAACTTAATACACTTTAAGCCCGATATTCACATTATTTTTACAATCTTTTCATGTTTGTGCAGGTGTCATAACTTCAATCTGTCTACAAGCAATATCAGAGCCTGAACCGCGAACCCGTCTCTCTGATGAACAGGGTTGACGGAGCAATCATGCAGTGAGCGGTGAATCAGGCCAGGGCAATGGAACCCAGTCTAATAACGAGGAAAAGGTATGTTTACTCAGTTGATGACCCGCAAGCGTGTGTCTGTACTCGCAGCTATCATGGCTTCAGCAATGTCGATGAGTGCTCAGGCAAAAGTCGATTCAATTCATTTTCTGGTACCGGGCGGTGCTGGTGGTGGCTGGGACAGCACTGCACGAGGCACAGGTGAAGTGCTGAAGGAGACCGATCTGGTCGACACGATTTCTTACGAGAATATGTCTGGCGGCGGTGGTGGTAAAGCGATCGCTTACCTGATCAAAACCGCAGAGCAATCCACAGATACCCTGATGGTAAACTCGACCCCGATTGTTATCCGCTCTCTGTCTAAAGTTTTTCCGCAATCTTTCCGTGATCTGACCCCGGTTGCAGCCACTGTGGGCGATTACGCGGCATTCGTGGTTCCGGCGAAATCCAAATACACCAGCTTCACTGAAATTGTGAATGACTATAACAAAGATCCAAGCAGCATCACGGTTGCTGGCGGCTCTGCACGGGGCAGCATGGATCATCTGGTTGCTGCACTGGCGTTTAAAGCGGGTGGCGGTGAGCCACGTCGTTTGAAGTACTTGGCCTATGACGCGGGTGGTAAAGCGATGGCGGGTTTGCTGTCTGGTGAAACCACACTGTTGTCGACCGGTCTGAGTGAAGCACTGACGCTGGCAGACGCGGGTGAAATCCGGATTTTGGCGATGACAGGCGACAAACGTTCTCCTTCTGCGCCTGAAGTACCAACCCTGCAGGAACTGGGTTATGACGCGACTTTCGTGAACTGGCGTGGCTTCTTTGCTGCACCGGGCATCAGCGAAGAGAAAGCGGATGAATTCGCCGACGTGCTGGGCAAAATGTACGGCACAGCGGAGTGGAACAAAGTTCGTGACCGTTATGGCTGGACTGAAATCTACAAGCCACGTAAAGAGTTCGTTTCCTTCCTGTCTCAGCAGGAAAAAGAAATCGGCGACCTGATGCGTGAACTTGGTTTCCTGAAGTAATCCCTGTCTGAATAACATTGTTGCGCACTGCCTGATCCCGGCAGTGCGCGTGGTAACAAACCGACCAGGGCGAATCAGGTCGGGTCTGATAGTGGTGAGGATGACCATGATGATTACGAAAGATCACATTGGTGGATTGGTATTTCTGTGCTTTTCCATCGCTTACGGATACTACGGCAGCGAGATTGTCTTATTTCCCGGAGATGAGTTTCAGCCCTTCCATGCGAAATCTCTGCCTCTGGCACTGGCCGGATTAGGTATTGTTTTTTCAGTGTGTCAACTCCTGACGGCGAGCCGCAGTGCGGATGACAAACTGAACCTGCAGGGACTGGATTTTGTCCTGATGGCCAAACTGCTGGTGCTGATGCTGATATTCGCAGCGGCGCTGGAATGGATTGGCTTCCTGCTCTCGACCATGATTTTCCTGGTCGGTGGATACTGGTTACTGGGCGAACGCCGTCCGAAAACCTTGTTTCTGGCGTCTGTACCATTTGCGGTGGGTTTCTGGGCTTTGCTGACCCAACTGCTTGATATCTATCTGGCGCCTGGCCGCCTCATCACAAACGTATTTGGGGGGTAATCTCATGTTTGATGGAATGATGACAGGGTTGAGCACCGCGATTATGCCGTTCAACCTGATGATGGTCGTCGTCGGCTGCTTTGCCGGCACCTTTATCGGCATGTTACCCGGTTTAGGCCCGATCTCAGCTATTGCGCTGATGATCCCGATTACCTACGGACTGGACCCGTCTTCAGGCATTATCCTGATGGCTGGTGTTTATTATGGTGCTGTCTTTGGTGGCTCCACATCTTCGATTCTGATTAATGCGCCGGGCTGTTCAAGCACCGTCGTGACTGCCTTTGATGGTTTTCCGCTGGCCCAGAAAAATCAGGCGGGTAAAGCACTGGCACTGGCAGCGTACTCCTCTTTCACTGGCGGCACCATTGGCGCCATCATCTTGCTGTTTGCCGCGCCTGCACTGGCCAAAGTGTCTCTGAGCTTCCAGTCGACCGACTATTTTGCCCTGATGATCCTGGGTCTGACGGCTGTCGCAGCGTTTTCCGGGAAAGGTCAGGTGCTCAAAGCCCTGATGATGACTGTCTTTGGCTTGATGATCTCCACCGTCGGGAACGACGTGATGACAGGGGTCCCACGCTTTACCTTCGACAATGTCGATTTGATCGACGGCATCAGCTTCCTGCTGCTGGCAATGGCAACCTTTGCACTGACTGAAGTGGTGATGACTGTCCTGCGCGGGGAACACAAGCGGGAAGACGACCAGATGGACATGAACAACCTCGGCAGCATGAAACTGAGCAAAGAGGAAGTGAAACATGTGGCGCCAACCGTGGGTCGTTCTTCTGTCTTCGGATTTCTGGTGGGGGTTCTGCCGGGTGCGGGTGCGACCATTGCCTCTTTCCTGAGCTACGGGATGGAGCGTAATCTGGCACCGAAAGCCGAGAAAGAGAAATTCGGTAAAGGTGCACTGCGTGGTCTGGCTGCACCGGAATCTGCCAATAATGCCGCATCGACCGGTTCCTTTGTGCCCTTGCTGACGTTGGGTATTCCGGGCTCCGGGACCACAGCTATCATGCTGGGTGCCCTGATTGCCTATGGTATTCAGCCGGGTCCGCGCCTGTTCATCGACAACCCGGATGTTTTCTGGTCGGTCATTATCTCGATGTATTTCGGTAATCTGGTGCTGCTGATTCTGAACCTGCCGCTGATTCCGTATATCTCGCGTCTGCTGGTGATTCCACGCCCGATTCTGATTCCGTTAATCCTGTTCTTCTCGATTACCGGGGTATATCTGGTGAGTTTCAACGCCTTTGACATTCAGTTGATGGTGCTGATTACCGTGGTTGCCACTTTCCTGAAGCTACTGAATTTCCCGATGGCGCCTATGCTGCTGGGCTTCATTCTGGGTGACATTCTGGAGAAAAACCTCAGCCGTTCACTGACCCTGTCTGATGGTTCTTTCTCCTTCCTGTGGGAGCGTCCGCTGACCCTCTCCATCATGATTCTGGCTGTTTTAGCCCTGATGCTGCCGCTGTTGAGCTGCTGGCGCGATAAGCGCAAGCTGGCTGCAAAAGCACAGGCACAAGAGGTGTAAAACAGCCGTCAACGTGTACTTTGCAACTAACGACAAAGGCAGTTCCGGCGGGAGCTGCCTTTTTATTTATGATGATTAAATCGTCACGAACGTAAAATTTGAAATTTTGATCTTTGTTCCTTCCCGCGAAAGCCTCCGCTTATAAACATTGTTGCGCAATTCCCCGGTTTGATATTCTGCGAATCAAGACTTGATTTGTGAATGAATGCTGAAATTTCAAGGTTTTGGCAGGCATTCACACTGGCTGTTCAATGCGCCCTCTCTTCAGAACCGCCAAAAAAATAACAAGAATCCTTCCAAGAAATTAAAGTAGTAGATTTCACATGTCGTCAAAGAAATATCATTCAGATCAGGATACCGATCAAACGTCACCGAAGCGTAGCGTGAAAGCATATTATGCCCCTCTCACAGATTTGAACCCATATGTGGCGGAATGCCGGCCAACAGATGCAGAACCTGCTGAGCCAATGCCTGAGCACAAAATTGTGGTTGAACTGGCTGGCCAGTGGCCGTCAAACAGCGCGACACTCCGACTTGGAAAAACAGCCGAGCAATCGGTCAAAATTGCAAAACCTGCGCAAGATCCTGAAGCTGGACACCGAAGTCTGGCGGTATTTGAAGGGCTAATGGAAGAGCCCAGAAATTTATATCTATCCTTGTCCCGAGAAAATGTATCTGAGCCACTCGATTTGCTCTTGGCCAAAGCACTGGAGCCTGTCGAGAAAGGTACCAAAAAAGAGGAATGGGATAATGTGCTGGTGCCAATCCGCGCACTTGTTTATCTCGGAGACACACAAGATAAAGCCCATGTTGCCGATCTGAAAGGCGGATACCTTTACATATTCTGGAAAGGTAAAGTCTGGCGCGAACTGGAAATTACCTCGGAAGGATATTACCGGGATATTGATATTGCCTATTACCGAAGCCGGGCTGGCTACAGTGATGCGCATGAAGTCCGTAAAGCCGATGGTTTTTCACTGCCCCAGTTCTGGGTGCCTTATAAAATTCAGGGAGATTACCAGCAAAGTACGGAAGGGGTGAAAATCCTGTTTTCTCCGACACAAATGACCATCCCGCAATTAGATGAGCTGGAACAGAAAACGGATAGTCTGGCACAAATCTCATCGACCCTGGATGAACTCTCTGTTTATTCCAAAACGCAGGGGTTAGAGATTCATGATCAGGTTGCGGCGATTGATTCCGCTGAGGTTGCCTCTGAGCATCTCTCCAGCAAGAAATCCTGGTTGGATGGCCAGGCTCGCGTGCTGAAAAAACTGCATGACTCAAAAACCGCTGTGGTTTATTTGAAGGAGCCGCTGGCGGATTCGCCGAAGTTTGAATATGCCGTTGAACTGGCGTGTACTGAAGAAACGTTTAATGCGCTCAAACTCGATGAAGCCATTGTTGTTGCGCCAACCGCTGCAGAAACCGAAACGGAAGTGTTGCAACCAACCATCAGTCAGGATGCACTGATTTTTGTATCACGGCTTCGGGTGAATGAAGCGAAAACCGTTCAGGTGAAAAGCGGTCAGGTTGCCTTGAGCACCTCGATTGACGGAGTGATGCCCGATCCAATTGAAACTCACACTGCAAAGGATGGCTTTATTCCGGTGCAACTGGCGGTTGAAGTCGGGCACCGTTTGGCGCTGCCAACGATCGGTTATTATTACCACTTCATGGCGGATGCACTGCTTCACGAGTATAAAATCACAGGTGATGAAGAGAACTGGCACTATCAGGCGACGAAGTCGAACGCTGAATCCCTGACCGATGACGTGCTGGATGACCGTGAACTCAATGCAGTGATTCTGCCCTGGAAGATTCAGAATGAGCCTGCGAAACGTCAGCACTTGCTTTACAGCCCTCACAAACTCACGCTGAACGATCTGAAGCAGATGGATGGTGAATGGCTGGATGAACATGCCACCTTACTGGATCTGGATGCCATGATGGCGGCTGGGAAGCAGGCGCAGACAGAAGCAGTGCAATATCAGCGGGAAGGCCAGCTTTACACGATTCAGAAGGGCGACACGCTGACTGCGATAGCAAAAGCGCATGGCATTACGCTGGATGTCGTCCTGACGCTGAATCCTGATTATCAGGTTGGCGACCGTCAGGATCATATTTATCCGGGTGAGACTCTTATTTTACCTGTTGATGAATCTCACGAAGCGCAAGAAATTACCTCCACCCATGTCGACTACATGACGGTGAAGCAGGATGCGAGTGTCGATGAAGTCGCAGCGCTGGCAGGACTCGATACGGCTACGCTGCTGGCATACAACCCGTATCTTCAGAGTCTGGACCCTACCGATGTCGTCATGGCTGAAGACGTGGTGATTGTGAACAAAACAGAATCGCAATCACCAGACACGCGCACGCATGAAGTCAAAGCCATTCATGATGCTTTGGGCCATGAAAGCCTGAGCAGTATCGCAGCGCTCTACGATCAGCCCCCGCAAAAACTGGCCGAAATCAACGGATTGGATCTGTCTGATCCGCAGTTTACGTTACAGGTAGGTCAGGTTCTGAAGATCGACCCACCACATCCGCAAGCAGAAGGCGTGCAGCGAAACACGTATCCGGCAGTCCTTGTTGAAGATTACAATCTGGCGGAAAACATGGTGTATCACTATGCGCAGCCGAAGATTAGTGCTCAATTCGCTCCGATTCACCATGCAAGTGTTCTGGCCCCCAAAGCGACAGTCGTTCGGGTGGCTTCGCTGACAACGGCTGCAGATATTCAAACGATTAAACTGTGTTTGGGCCGCTACGCGTTGGATGAAGTGGATGCACCTTATAATCAGGCCTTGGTGCTTGAACAAAAGCAAGGAAAGCACCCCATTGATGTCGCGCTGAGTGAAAAATATGCGGTGAAACCGCATCCGTTAGCCAAAGAAACAGCGCACAGTTTAACGATTCGCCAGATCCGTGACGGTTATGTTTATGTCTATTACGCAGCGGTCAACTCCCATGTTGCAGCCCGTTACCCGCACGCTGGTGAATTACATGAGTTTCGCTATGCCGATGGCCTGTTTGAATACAATGACGAAACAACCCCATACTTGCCATGTCACAGCCTGAATGGTTGGGCATATATTGTTTTCTCAGAGCGGGAATGGACTGAAAAACAGCGCAACCAGTTTCAGCAGGATCCAGAGTTCCGCCGTGCTTTGGCCAAAAACACAGGCGCTGTTTATGATTTCAATCAGCGACTGGTTAGTGCCAAAGGAGAAGAAGAAGTCTTCACCGACTTACCTGTATTGGTTTCAGATATTGATGCTGGCCCTGCAAATCAAGATCACCGGTTTTCCGATACCACCACACCAACGCATCAGTCGGATACCGAGAATTGACCCGGCACCAATGATCAAGAGACTAACGCAGAGAAAGAGCATTTCACGCCGGTTTTGTCTAACCAAGCCTATCTCGACACCATTGACCCGGAAACGCCTCACCATGCGGACATTCTGATCCTTGAAGATGGTATTGCCCTCGCAGAAGACAGCCTGAAACTCACTATTCTCGCTAATGATCTGCGTATTCAATGGCAGGAGAAAAACTTACCGGAACTGAATCTGGCGAAAGCCGTCGGGGATTTTTGTAACCCTAAGATTTTGCCAGATAATCCATTGGCAAAAGAGCTGGAAGGTCAGGAATTACTTCAGGTAAAAATAACAAAAGCCATGATAGATGAGATGGACTTTTTGGCCGAAACAAGAAGTAGTCTCGTGGATGTTGATAAAATAGAAGATGAATTCAGGAAAAAGGGTTATGAACCGAATTTGAGCTATTTCACACGACTCAATAGTTATGTTAAAAAGTTAGGTTTAGAAACAAAAGACCCTTTCAATATAAAAAAGAATAAATTTGTTGAACAATTTGACAAAACAATAAAATGGCGGTCTCGAATTCGTTTAGAAGATGTCAATGAAGTAATCGTGAGACATACTGAATCCAAAGTTGCATATGATTCTTGGGTTCAATATTTAGCAAAATGCTCTTTTATTGTGTTAAACACTTTGGGGATAGCACCACAATACTTTAATTTTGATATTGAATCTGAAGAAAGTGTGGAAGAGTTAATTTTCTTTACAACCACCTATCAATTTTTCCTTGATATGACATTAGGAAATGAACAGCAGGCAGAACATAGAAAGCAATTCGAAACAAATCAGTCACTCATAAATATCATAGGTGGTTTGTACTATGTAGGAAATCAAAACTGGAAGGATAAGCTTGAAGAGTATGTCAGCTTGTTTATTCATGATGGACCTAACTTCACATATAACAAATTGATATCAATGGGTTATAGTGAGGAACAGACGAATAAACTCATTGATGAAGCTCATACTTGGCATTTTCAGCGTTCATATGCTGATCAATCAGCGCTGACCGTCGGTGCGGCAAGCCTTGGAAAACTGTTTGATCGCAGTAATTTTTCTGGTATGGGTCATTTTTTCAGATTTATTGATAAACCGCTACAAATGCTAAAGGATGTTATTAATCAGCATGTGCTTGATGATATAGTTCTTTCTGTTAATAAAATTTTCAGTCAAAGCTTGTTTGCACAGTTGCAAAACGAACTGAAGCTACCGGATGATAGTTACACACCGAAAAGAAATGTATTGATGCGTTGTTTAGGTGCGATGTATTCAGTTGATATTAGCTTAGGTTATATATACCTTCCTAAAGAGTACCAAGAAGAGTTTGCCAGATTAGAAGAGTTGAAAAAGAAAGAAATATCCAAATTGCAAGAGTTGGAAAATAGCAAGCAAAAAGTAAAAAATGTTACTAAGAAAGCCAAAGCAAATGATATTAGGGATATTAATGCTAAACAGTCACTTCTATTAAAGACATATTCTGAAGAACCAGGAAGGATATTGCCTTCAATACTGACTGATAGTTTTGAAGAAGTTAAAAATTATGGATCCCAAGGATTGGATATGTTTGCGATAATTTTTAATACACTTGCTGTGGTTGAAGATTACCATAATATACTATCTAAGAATCAGGAAATATCAGAAAAGGATAAGTTAACACTTGCCTACCGCATGTTATGGTTAACAGACTCGATATTTACAATTAAAAAAGGATGTTATGAAGCAGAAGCAAGAGCGATGCTGAATAATTTTAAAAAAAGTGGACTAAAAAAAGGTTTTCGCACTAAGTCCGTTTTAGATAAATTAAAAACCGGGAACCTATATAAGGCATGGTGGAATACTAAATACATATCAGAAAGCAGCGGGACAAGATACGCCTTACAACGAGCTGTTTTTAGTAATATAGTTGGTAATGTTTCGTTAATATTAGCCAGTATATTTGAAACATATCAGATAATTAAATACGATTTTATGGAGGCAAAAGGACAGGGTAGAATAATTAACTTAATAAAAGCAGGCTCAACAGCCATGCAATCTTTCTCAGGGTTAGCTCAGCTTTTAAGTTTTGGTGGACTAGCTATACCAATTTGGGCTACAGCGGGAATAGCGATTGTCGCGGGACTGATTTATGCAATGTGTACAGCTTACTTGAACTTTATTCGAGATGATGATGTTTCTGATTGGTTAATCAGGACGCCTTGGGTACATGATGATTATGTTGATCATGATAAATTTATATTCAACTATGATGAAGATGGATACCAAAAGGCATTAGAGGCTTTTGCACGATTAAAAAATAAACCGACCGTTTATTTTCAACCAACGATTGCGTATAAATTGTCACCATATAATGTCCATTTAGGCTACCCATTGAGTCGCGCAACCGGTTTTTGGCTGATGATTGATTTTCCATCAGAACTAAACCAAGAGAATGTAAGAATTGATGTAGCATGGTATAGTAGTGATACAGATGAGTTTGAATTAATTCAGGTTAATGAGAGAGATGATTTGTATCCTGATTGGATCAATAATAGACGTCCGTTTAGTAAATGGGTTTCTGCAAATAGTGCTTACCTCCCATCAACCCCGTTATATCAAGGGGAGTACGCAGATACATGGTTGGAAACTAATACAATGAATGAAGTATACAGGTTTTGGTTAAAACAGCCAAAAAATAATGTTTTTGACTCGATCTTATTATTGGTTTGTTATCCTGATGACTTGAATAAGGACATAAATGTGATAGATTCAGTACGACCTCATTGTTTTGATCTCAAGAGAATCGAAAAAGAAATTAAAGTGGTTGGTTCAGTGCCAGAGAAAGTGAAAGCAAAAGTGGAAACCTATGATAGTGCATTTGGTGATTCATTAAAAGAAATGTGTGATTCAGTTGTATATAAAAAAGTAATTAAATTTATTGATAACCATCATAGTAGTTTAATTTTGGTTGGTGGGGAGTAAGGTTATGGATAATTATAAAACTGCTTTATACAATTACAAAAAAGTTAGAAAAATAATTGATGCTAACACTGATCTTGATGACTATTCAGATAAAGAAAAAGAATGCATGAAGATTTATGCTGAAATCGTTAAGAGTGAACCTGCAATCATGGAGTGGGAGGTTGACTATTGGGGAAGATTTGGTAAATGGGGTATGCCATTAGTAACAGTTACATCGTTGATGCTTTGCCCATTATTTGTTTTTTATTTAATTATCGGTGAATTTATAGAATATTATGAGTCTTTTTTAGCTGTTGGGTTATGTGTTTTTCTACCTATAATTATGTTGATCTTAGGTGCTGAATGGTTTCCAGTCAGATACTATCAGAAAATCACTGCAACCGGTTTTTACTCCTATGGCGTGAAAACAGGCAGTGA
>NZ_JAUORR010000036.1:0-33798 GCF_030547945.1 Photobacterium sp. 1_MG-2023
GGATAGTCCACTTTTGCGCTTTGTCGTTCGTCACGGATGATGCTGAAATGTTCTTTGATGGTATCGATATTCATGGCTACTCCTCAAAAGAGGAGCATAAGATCACAATTGGTTCGTCTGGTCAATTTTCACCTCGCATTGAGCAAAAAACGTTCATGATCTTGCCCTGACTTCCCCTGAAGTTGTGGCCTCACCGCTTCAATTTCGGCAGAAGATAAACTCTTGACTGTCGCTAGATGAGTCGGGTTGCCATTCTCGTCATATGAATAAACGCCCCCTTTATCAAACAAATAAAATTCATGAGATGGAATCACAACAGGAATCACAACATCACTATGGATCGGAATAAATCGATCCGGTGTTTTCAGGTAGTTTTTCCCATTGGCCTGATAAAATTCATAGCGGTTCGTTTCTGCCGTTGACAGTGTTTCTACTTTGCCAAAAATCGGACTGAGGCTGACCGTTTCAGCAACTTGCTGTTCAACATGTGAAGATGTTAACGTCACACCTTGATGAAAAGTATTTTGGCTCTGATTCAACAAAACCGACTTATGACCAAAATATTCACGACTTTCTTTTACCGTGCCATTCAGTGGAAACTCGTTATTGTAATAAGTCTCACGAACACGCGTAATATTGTTTCCGTTTTTCTCTTTTTGCTGAATCCATGCAAACCCGGAAAAACCATGTCCGAGCAGATGATAGCTGGCCGTACCATACGTAAAATCATAGGTATTGAATTGATTTGTACCCGCACCATTTTCAGACTTGAGCTGTTTCACAATATACATCGGGCCGTAAGCATTCAGCTTCGGAAACTGGTAATTCAGTTGACGCGTATCACCAGGATATTGCGCATCCTTATGATAGGTTTGACTATCAAATAGCGTTGTAAATACAACGGAAGAATGATGCCCTAAACCATTCGTGGCCCCCGTAAATAAAACAGGAGAAGGTTTGATTGTCGTATTACTATGGCATGCAATAGAACTATTCAGTCCAGAGGTTTCCCCAACGTGGCCACAGTATTCAACGTTACCGTCACTATTAATATCAACGATCCAGTTCTTGCTGGTATATCCCCAATCCGATATCACAAAAGAGTAGTTCGACCCAGTATTCGAGCCATTCATTGAAGTGCACAACATGGTGTAGGGTTTGCTACCAACAGCACGACAATAGTCTTGTTTGCCATCTTTATTGAAATCGACCCACCATCGTTTATCGCTGTAGCCCCAATCCAGCCCTGAAACTTCAAAACCTGTTTTCAGGTCATTCACTTTCCCCACAGAACCCAGTGAACAACGCAACCTGCTGTTTGCGCCTGATTTATCCCCGACTGCACGACAATAATCGCTGGCTCCATCCCCATTAATATCCGTCCACCAACGGCGATCGTCATAGCCCCAGTCATCAACATGAAGATCTTTCGTCGCATAAATTCTGTCGCCATTAAAAAGGTCACAGCGCAACGTACCGCCATGGCCCGCATCGCTCACCGCGCGACAATAATCCTGGAAACCATTCCCATCGATATCTGTCCACCAGGTTCGTTGAATATCACCCCAGTTTGAGATATTAAATTTCTTCTCATAGAAAGACCGGCCATCTTTATTGAGACTACAACGCAACAGGCTGCCATCACTCCGGCAAAAGTCCACTCTGCCGTCCCCATTAAAATCCAGCCACCAGCGTCTGTCTTTGTCGGTTCCCCACGACCCAATATGAATAGAAAAGTTTGTTACGCCACCTTTCGAAAAGTTTGAACAATATAAATTGCTATCAGACAGTGAACAATATTCTGTTTTCCCATCATTATTCACATCCAGCCACCAGCTTTCGCTCGCAGCTTTATAATGATGAAGATGCGTAAAAGAACTCCCGTTTCCTAAATTACAAGCGACTGTCTTCGGTCTAAACTCATGGACTCCATCTGTTGTGAGTTTGTTGTATTTCTGGCAATAATCAAGCTGCTTATCGCCATCAACATCAACCCAAGCCCCATCTGATACACCACCAGAGGACCAATTCGGGACTTTGACTGAAGAAGCGCGATTTAGACTGAATGCCGAATTTCCGTTCCAGTGAAAGTTTGTTTTCGGCAAACAGCTTCCGTTTGCACCGCAATATTGAACAGAGACAAGACGTGCCGGTGTATTCGTCCGAAAATCTGAACCTGAATAGGACAGATGATAGGTATTCTTTAATTTTCCGTTGATCGCAATACTTACCTTGGACAGTTTCTCGTACTGCTGCTTGACCTTGCCATTGACCTTACTGATCAGGCCATTTTGCAATGATGATGTGTTGGTTTGATAGGCAAAATCAATACTGTATGCATCGTAAGTCATCTGACGAATCAGATGACTGTCGGTGTATTTGTATCGGATAACATTCTTGCTCGTTGTATCCGTTGACTCAGTGAGCAACCAAACTAAATTTTCTGAGTCATTTTGATAAGTCAGAACATCACCAGACTTCGTTCTGACAATAAACTGGCTTGAGGCACCGAGTGAATCGCCGGTCAATGTGATCTGGCTATACTGATCAATTTCCGTTTTGTAGCGCGATCCACTTTTCCCCCGCTGACCAGAAACCGAAATCAATCGGGAGCCATCCAAGCAAAAATTATCTTCATAAGTATAGTTTGGAGATCGCTGAAATCCGTCTGTACCAAATGTTGAGCCACAACGCGAAATGACACTCAGCCCTGATAAGGAAAATCCGGGGCCCAATGAGCTATAACCTGACCCCTGACTGCTATAAGCAATCGTCAATTGCGGCGTATTTCCACCACGACCTTCCGGAAGCTGCAAGGGGATTTGGTACATCGCCGAACCGGCATCCACCAATAGTTCACCAGGTAAAGTTCCGACTGTACTGGCATGAGAAACAGGCGTGAGTAATACGAACATTGCCAACAATAAGCGATACATTATTTTTATTCCTTATTCAAATATTGTTGTAATGAGGAAATCTCTTCATCCAGTTGATTGAGATCGTAGTCATTCGTATCCTGCCGCTCCTTTGCAGCATCTTCTAATGTTGTATGCTCATCCTTGAGTACAAGTTTTCTCAACTGTTTCACGCTGACCTGATTGTTCAGCTTATCAACTGAATATCTATCCTCAACAAGCTGTATATCGCTGGAATCTTGTGGGTGCTCCTGCGCTTCTGAAAGTTGCTTCT
Source organism: Photobacterium sp. 1_MG-2023 (assembly GCF_030547945.1). Lineage (NCBI taxonomy): Bacteria > Pseudomonadati > Pseudomonadota > Gammaproteobacteria > Vibrionales > Vibrionaceae > Photobacterium > Photobacterium sp. 1_MG-2023. The sequence continues at coordinate 3,190 of NZ_JAUORR010000036.1, forward strand.
GTCCGTCCAGATACCAGAGATAGTAGTTCCCTAAAACCACAACAAGGGTAATGCTCAATATCAAAGTTATTATTTTCATGCCTACCGGAACTGAAATGGTAAAAACACGCAAGCCCGTCAAATAATTGACGGGCCTGATCAGATTTTGGCAAGACAAAATCTGAATAGAATTCACATATGCTAAACTTTCTGAGTAAGCTAAGCCAGCCCTGATTCAGAAAAGGTAATGTGATAGACCAATCAGTTTCTGCAATTCAGGCTAAAACTTCGACATTAATTGAATCGTATATTCAAATCTCAAGATCCATCAACTTCTCCCCGACCATCGGCCGGTAGAAGTAATAGCCTTGCATTAGATCGACACCCGCCTCTCTGACCAGATCGGCTTGTGCCAGATCTTCGATCCCTTCTGCTATTACCGTGATTTCTTTCTCCTGACAAATCGCAACCAGGAATTTAACATAAGAGAAGACGGATGAATCTTCTGCCATTTTGTTGACAATACAGCGATCCAGTTTGAGCTGCGTGAACGGAATGGAAAAGAACGTATTTAAAGAAGAGTATCCCGAGCCAAAGTCATCCAGTGAAATTGAAAAGCCAAGTTCATTCAGTGTCAGCAATTGCTGAACAGCAAAGGCGTTGGTTTCCAGAACCACAGATTCAGTCACTTCAATGGATAAATACGCAGAAGAGAGCTGGTGCTGTTCGACAATCGCCAGAAACTTTTGCACAAAATCTGCCTGCATCAACTGAATTGCGGAAATATTCACTGATATTTTAAAATCGTGCTGATGCGCTTTACGGTACTGAACAATAAATGAACAAACCAGATGTAACACATGATAGCCAAGCGGAATAATATCCTGATTGGCTTCTGCGATACCGATAAACTCCCCTGGGTTAATTTCGCCGTAACAGGCACTGTGCCAGCGAAGCAAGGATTCAACACTTTTGATTTTACCTGTTGATGCACAAACGATGGGTTGGAACATCAGATAGAACTCATCATCCTGAATTGATTTTTCAATGCCCGTTTCAAGAAACAGATGCCGCTCAATTGCACGTTGTTCATCATCGGCATAAAAGGCAATGCGTGAATCATGCTCTTTGCCATAACGCATGATCAGCATCGATTTATACAAAATCGATTCTTCATCTTCAGTTGCGGCGGGATCTCCCGGTAACTGATAGACGCCTGCACTTAACCGTTGAATGGTTGTGTCGTGTGCGGCGCGGAATCGTTGATCAAAACCTGTGATGGCCTGATTAATCGTCCAGCACAAAGAGGCTCTTTCTGGTGTCTCTTTGAGCATCACCACGAATTCGTCTGAGTAGGAACGGAAAATCATCGCGGTGTCAGGGAAAACTTCCGAGATGGCCTCAGCACACATTTTGATCAGCGTATTGCCGGATTCAAAGCCAAACACTTCAACAAACTGGCTGAATTTACTCAGGCCAAAAGTGATAATGGTGCCCGGTGTGCTTTCTGTCTGTATCACATTCAGTTGTTCAACCAACTGACGCCGATTACCCAGCCCGGTCAGCGTATCCTGATACGCCAGTTGAAACAGCTTTTCGTCATGCTGCTTTTTTTCAGTAATATCTTTGTGCGAGCCAACCAAATACTGCAGTTCGCCGTCTTCGTCTGTACCGAGCACGCCAATGGCTTCAATCCAACGATATTCGTTCTGTCGGTTTCGAATCCGATACTGACTGGCAAAATAGCTAATTTTCTCGGTAACCTGTTGATTCACATTGTTTTTGAATTGCTCTACATCGTCAGGATGCATAATCGCAACCCATTCTTCCAGAGGCGAAGAATGTAGAGTCACTTCGAAGTTTTCGTAGAAACGTGTGTTATAAAATTTGACCACATTCCCTGGCATCAATTCCCACAGGCCTTCACTGCCCGCATCAAAAATTTCTAACAAACGGTTCTGATTTACAGCTAAATTGATGTCGATGATGCCTGATTTCACGCTGTACCAGTTCCCTGTTCCGATGAAAAAATGAGCGCGCAATATACCACATGGGGATACGTTTTAAATATACCCACAAAGCGAATATGTGCTTTATGAATCAATATAGAGAAAAAACTCAGTTAAAAACTCACTTTGCTACTCAGGTCAAAGTATGAAGCTAAGGAAGTATCATTTTCCGGAATATCTGACTTGCATAATTTACGAATAGAATGATTTTTGCGCTGTGTGATTGAATTTGTTCAGTTTTATTTACAGTTCGTGCATCGCTGAGTCCGAAAGCCAGTCAACCCCATCAAAAACCTCTGCAAGATGATCAATCAATCCCCGGACAGCTGGCAGCAGATACTCCCTTGAAGGATACAGGGCATAGATGGACATGGATTTTGGTGCCCAATCCGGCAAAATCGCCTGAAGTTGGCCGCTGGCAAGTTCCGCAGCAACTAAATAAGTCGGTTGCATGCTGATCCCTGCTCCCGCGATGGCGGCCGCTTTTAACACCGTTGCTTCATTGGAAATAAACCGGCACTGCACTTCGACAGATTCCGTCTGGCCCGATTGGGTCAGATGCCAGACCTGCTGTTCGAAACTGCGATTTCCCAGACATTGCTGACGGGTTAAATCCATCGGTGTGCGAATCTCCGGAGCAACGGCCAGATAGTCCGGAGAGGCAACCAAAACTGAATCACATCGCGCAATGGGCTTACCAATCAGTGCCGGGTCCGGCGCCATGGCAATACGAATAGCCAGATCAAAACGCTCTGCAATCAGATCAGTGACCTGATCCCGGACATCCACTTCCACCGACACGTCTGGATGCTGACTCAGGAAAGATTGTAACGCCGCTGCCATCTGAGCATGGCCGAACGACATGCTGGTTGTAAGCCGGATATGGCCGGACAACAGACCGGTAGGCTGAAGCGCGACGGCAATTCGTTCTGCCTGCTCCACCCACACCTTCATTTCTCTGAAGCATTGCTGACCTGCCGTCGTTAATGCAACTTTGCGCGTTGTTCGTTGCAACAACCTGGCCTGCATCCAGTCTTCCATCGTCGTGATATAACGCGTCACCATGGAGCGGGACATCGCCAGCCGATCAGCTGTCGCCGTGAAACTTTCTGTGATTGCGACATCAATAAAGACTTTTGCAGCCGTCAGTCTGTCCATGATTTGAGATCACCATTTGTCCGATTTAAGAAACAATGTTGTTGAAGATTGATTCTATATCCAATCAAATGAGATCGCTATGATACATGCCATTCCCAAAACAACTTCTGGAGCAAACCCATGAAAAAAACATACTTAATGGCTGCATCATTCATCGCACTTTCTACTGCTACACTGGCCGAAGCAGCCCCGCTTGCCACTCAGGTTTACAACGCAGATGGCAATAGCTTCCACGTCAATGCCACACTGGTTTATGGTGAGCACGATGCCCTGCTGGTGGACACCGGTTTTACCCGTGCTGATGCCATGCGTATCGCAGCGATGGTGCTCGACAGCGGCAAAACGCTGAAAACTATCTTTATCAGTCAGGCTGATCCGGATTACTACTTTGGTGCGCAGGTTCTGAAAGAACAGTTTCCTGAAGCACGCCTGATCGCCACGCCTGCTGTTCGCGCCGTGATCAAAGAAAAAATGGCGGGCAAACTCGCGTTCTGGACACCAAAAATGGGCGGCAACGCACCCACTCAAACCTTGCTGCCAGAAGCGTACGACAAAACAACGCTGACCGTTGACGGTGAAACGGTAGAGATTCGCGATACCACTGGCGAACTGGCACACCGTCCTTATCTGTGGATCCCGTCCAGCCAGACAATCCTGGGCAATGTTGCTGTCTATGGCCATGTTCATTTGTGGATGGCGGATGCGCAATCTCAGGCAGAGCAGAGCGCCTGGACACAACAACTGGAAGCCATGCAGGCACTGAAGCCGAAAACGGTCATTCCAGGCCACATGAAAGCGGGCACGCCCATGACGACTGAAAACATCACATTTGCGTTGGACTACCTGAAGGCATTCCAGCACACCGTAAAAGCCAGTGACAACAGCCAGCAGGTTATCGACAAAATGACAGCCCGTTATCCGGATGCCGGCCTGCCTATGGCACTGAGCATTGGCGCAAAAGTCCACATGGGAGAAATGAAATGGTAAACGCTGCTGCCACGATTCACTATTATTACGATCCGATGTGTGGCTGGTGCTTCGGCGCCAGCCCTTTAATCGAACACCTGAAGACGCGACAGGATATCCGGCTGGTACTGCATCCGGGTGGTCTGTTTCACAACCGAGCGCTGGATAAAAACACCCGCGCGCATTTTCTGGAAAGCGACCAGCGGATTCAGTCGCTCAGTGGCGTGGTATTTGGCCCATCTTATCAGGCAAAAATGCGTGAAGCTGACACTGTCGTGCTGGATTCGATGCTACCAATTCGCGCAATTCTGGCGGCAGAGCAATGTGGTTTCCCAGCAACCGAAATGCTGAAACTGATTCAGCTTGCCCATTACCAGCAGGGAAAAACCGTGCATGATCCGGCGGTACTGGCTGAGTTGGCAGATACGATGGGGATTGAGGCGGATATCTGGCAGGCAACATTCGCAGCAACGAATGAGCAGGATGTTATCTCAGCATCAATCCGGCAAATGATGCAGTACCAGCTTCAGGGCTATCCATCCATGGTGGTGGAAAAACAGGGACAATGGCAATCGGTTCCGGTTCCGGTCCCGGTCCCGGTGCAGTCATTCTTTGGCAAACTGGATGCTTGGGATAGTTTTCTGAATCACCTGTCTGAAACTGATACCAATCAAAGTAAGTCAGTGATCAGAAATAGCGCAGGAAAAATGTTTGAGAACAAGGCTGATTTTTTAGATAAGTCCTGATTCTACAATCAAAAAATCTAACGCAGTTATCGAGCATTTGAACAAGCTAGGATGACCAATGATTTACTGCGATTGGTATAACTATTTCAATACAGATTGGATCAAAAAACCCAGCCTGAAAGCTGGGTTCTTGATGTCTTGCAGGACCGAAGTGATGCGTTCACTTCAATCGAATATGGAGGCGCGTCCCGGAGTCGAACCGAGGTCCACGGATTTGCAATCCGCTGCATAGCCACTCTGCCAACGCGCCATTTTGTGAGACCGCTTCACGTTGCCGCGGTACAGGGGCTAATTTACTGATTTTCAATTTTGAGTCAAACAATAATTGTCATTTTTATTTCAGTTGCTCAAATTTCCGTTCAACCAGTCAAAAACTGCACCAATATCGCTGTAAAGCAGATAAAACAAGGGCCGGTCATCGACCAGCCCTCAATTTTAGTCATGCTCAATGATTCAACAGACCACTGTGACCATCAAAGCAAACAAGCCTCAGCACGATCTTTAAATCAGTAACAACATCAAACCAATCAGCCCCCCGGAGACCAGCAATACAATTGCGCAATAGCCCATAATATCCCGGGCTTTCAATCCTGCAATTGCAAGCGCCGGTAATGCCCAAAACGGCTGCAGCATATTTGTCCAGCTATCCCCCCAGGCAAAAGCCATGGCAACCCGCGCCATATCCGCATTGAGCACTTGCGCCGCTTCCATCAATACCGGTCCTTGAACAGCCCATTGCCCGCCACCGGATGGGATAAACAAATTGATCAGCCCAGCCGACAGAAATCCCCAGAGTGGCAAAGTGTCAGCGTTCGAAATATTCACAAAGAATTGAGCCAAATCGCTTGCCAGTCCGGACTGGCTCATCATTCCCATGACACCAGCATAAAAAGGAAATTGAATAATCACGCCACTCGCCCCTCGAACCGCCTGATTCAGATGCGCTAAAAAACTATGCAGATTTTTATGCAGTGCGATACCAGCAAATAAGAGGACAAAAATAACAATGTTCAGATTCAAACCACCGCCGTTCGCGACGTAGACCACCAAAGCAGCAAAACCCAGAAGGCATATTAATGTAGAGGGCCAGTTCGCATGTTCAAGTCGTTCAGCCGGTGTCATCGCTTGGCGGTTGACTTGAGCTGCTTGCTCAAGAGGTCTGTCTTTTTCTTCCAGCTCGAAAGGCTGATCAATCTGCTTCATCAACAGATAATTTGTCAGAGGTATAGCAAACAATAACACGGCAACTAAAACCAGATTGAAGGTACTGAACAACGTCGAAGTCGTTGGGATGACCCCGGTCAAGGCTTCAACAGGGTGCCCATCGGTTGCCAGACTTAGCGGTACAGAACCGGACAGGCCAGCATGCCACAACAAAAACCCAGAGTAAGCACTGGCAATCAGTAATCGGTAGTCAACGCCTTTGACTTGTTTGGCTAATGCTTTGGAAAGAATCGCCCCGACCACTAAGCCGATGCCCCAGTTCACCCAGCTCGCGAGCAAAGAAACCAGCGTGACCAGAACAATCGCCTGACCCGGTGTCTTGGCTTTTCCGGCAATCATGCCAACCAAACGCATAAAGAAAGGTGTGGTTGCGACAATGTGTCCGGCTACCAAAACCAATATCATTTGCATCGCAAAGGTATGCAGCTTCCAAAAACCGCCCATCCAGTATTCCAGCATGGCTGACGGAGATTGCCCTTCCAAAACGATCCCGGCAGTCAGTACAATCACCGTCAGGATAACAACCACCACCAATGGATCAGGCAGGTAGCGTTCAAAAAGGTGGATACAACTGTTTGTAAAACGATGCAGCAAAGATTTAGATTTCAACTGAGTTGTATTTTGGTTCAACATCATTTCGATTCCTTTCCAAAATCACGATATACCAATGAAGCCGCTGCGAGATCCTCTAATGCGGTACCCACAGCTTTAAATACAGTTCGTTCTTCATCCGACGCTCTTGCCCGACATTGATTTCGGCATAGATCCGCTAAAGTCCCGATAACATCTTCATTTTTCAGTTGTTGACTGACGATTGGCGCGAGCAAATCACCGGATTTTTCCATTGCCTCCTGCGTATCAATAAATAGACTGGCCTGTATAATTGCCTTTGTGTCAGACTCCCGCATCCCTGGGGCAAAGCTGCCGATCAAATCAAGATGACTGCCAGGCTGCAACCAATCCCCTTTGACCAGAGGTGTGGTCGACAAGGTGGCACAACTCACGACATCAGCCCATCGCACAGCTTGTTCCAAATCATTGGCGACACTTGCTTCAATGCCCGCCTGATTGAGCGCCTGAACCATCTGAATGGCAGATTCAGGACGAATATTCCAAACCTTGACTTCCTCAATTGGTAAAACAGCCTGATAGGCATGCGGAATTAAACGTCCAACGCGTCCTGTTCCCAGAACGGTCAGACGTCTTGCATCTGGTCTGGCAAGAAAAGAAGCCCCCAATGCAGATGCAGCAGCGGTTCTTCTGGAAGTAATCTCATTGCCATCCATTTGTGCAATCGGTTGTCCGGTGACAACGTCATAAAGTAAGTAGGTTGAAAACAGCCCCGGCAGATTGTTCCGGGAGTTCTGAGGGGCAATATTCACGGTTTTAATCCCCATATACCCCGCCTCACTCCATGCAGGCATGATGAGTGTCGTTAACGGATTGTCCGATGCACGCACCTCATGTATATGCCGCCTTGGCACCGTACATTCTTGCTGAAACATTGTTTTCAATGCTGGTATCAGTTTTGAAAACGGCAATGCTGCTCTTGTTTCCTCTGTATTAAAGAATTTCATTTCCATACTCATTTCCTTATACATCAAGTTCCAAATCACTGACCGGAATGGCCTGACAAGTAAAACAGGTTTGAGGATCTTCAGGTTCCTGTCCGTGCAAATGCATCACTTCACCGGACACAATACGAACCGCACAACTTTCGCATTGCCCAACACGACATCCACTATTCATCTTAATTTGCTGGTTTTCTGCAAATTCCAGCAACGTACCTGAATCGGAAGTCCAGATATGTTCTCGCTGCGCAGACTTCGAAAAAGTGACTCTGAACTGCTGGTTGGCGGGGGGCGAAGGCACAACTGGAGAACGAAATACTTCACTGAAAATATCGAACGCCGGTACATCGCGCGCTATCAGCTGCTGTGTGATTGACTGCATCATGGCTTCTGGTCCACACAGATAAAATCGCGCCCGACGTCGAATTAAATCATCTGTAACCACATGGCCAGAAACGAAATCAGTGGTATCAAAGTCCCTGCCCTGAGTATCACTCGCCAAGGGCTCATTGTAGTAATTCACAATGTGTAAGTTCGGAAGTCTGCCTGACAGTGTCTTCAGCCTTGCAGCAAAAGCATGGGTTGCGCTGTTTCGGTTGGCATAATGCAACCAGATTTCAGGCATGGCACTGGCATCATCAATGGATTCCAGAAAACTGAGAAACGGTGTGATGCCAATGCCACCAGCGAAGAGCACTACAGGCAGAACCGATTCCCTGGGCAACACAAATTTACCGGCCGGAGCGCTCACATCAATCCGCTGGCCTTCTTCGAGCTGATGATGAATATAATCAGACATCTGCCCGACACCATTCACACTGGTTTGGAGCCGGACCGCAATTTGATAAGTGCGTCGCTCTGAAATTTGGCATGCACCCGTTAATGAATATGAACGCGTCAGTGGCGTTTGCTGATCTTCATTTTGAACAAGGCTCAAGGTGATATGTTGGCCCGGTAAAAAATCGGGTAACAGGCGCGGCGTTTCAGCTTCTAATTCAAGTGCCACCACGCCCTGAGCAATCCGTCTTTTTCGTCGCACCTGAAACGCAATTTTGCCATGCCATGAGCGTCGATTAACATCCTGCCGAGGAGACAGCGAGACCTGACATGCAAAGTCACGCATCGGAACCGAGCCACTGACAGGGTCCGCATGTCGAGCACTAATCAGCTGATTAAAATTGCTGTGATTATCCCCCTGAAATGGGAATGCCTCACGCCCAATGTCAGGGCATGCCTGCCACCAGCCAAACTCTGCAACGACAACCGTTGAATCCAAATCTGGATCAATTGATACACAAAAGTGAGCTTGGCCTTCGGAAGTTGAAATCATGATCCAATCACCATCGACAATGCCTTTTTGCTGAGCCAGGTGATCGCTAATCATGGCCATGGGCAGAGGTGAGCGTTTTCGTAAGCTGGCCAGAGAGCGGTGCTGACTATGACAAAAATAGCCACTTTTTACAGAGGTCAGTCGGAGTGGGAAAGCAGCAGAAAATGCATTATGTTGCATTTCAGGTACAGGAGAATAGCCCGCGTTTAACAGCGTTTCTGAATAGAGTTCAACACGCTGGCTGGGGGTATTAAACCCACGGATTTTACCCTGAAAGGTTTGTCTGTATTGTTCCGTTCTTTGGGTTAAAGGATATGAAATTCCCCCCGGGTTTCGCCGGAGATCAGCAACACTGATTCCCAGAGGAGCGAGCATGGCATTCCAGCCTGCTTCTAAATCACCCTGGAAAAATTCATCTGCCATCCCCATTTTACAAGCGAGTGCAAAAACAATATCTGCATCTGATTTAGACTCGTTCCGGGAAGAGACCATCTGCTCACGCAACTGAATATGGCTTACGGCATCCGCGTTAATTTCGAAACCAACCCTGAGCCCTTCTCGCTCCCAAGGCGTGTTAATGGGTAACAAAATATCAGCAAACTGGGCCGTCGGTGTCTCGAACAGATCGCAATGAACATGGAACTCAAGCTGTTGCAATGCCGCCACGCCGAGTGAAACATCAGCCTGACTGAGCAAACTATTGCTACCAAACCCAAAAAATGCCCGGATTGCATACGGTTGGGCTTCAATCATGGCGTGGTACAGATCCCGTGCATTGACCCATCCTTGTGCGGCAGGCCCCAGTGGACGCTCTGCATAACCTAAAGCTTTTTTCTTCTGTGCTTCTGAAAGAAACGCCTGCCCATCCATACGACAAATTGGCGGCTGTCTGTACTGCCGATTCCCTCCCGCCTGATCAAAACTACCAGTCAGCGCGTATAAAATTGCAATTGCACGTTCAGCTTGTGTCGCATTTTTCTGTTGTGCGATGCCTGTCCAGGCGTGATAGGCAATACGCTGATTCGTGGCCAGTAATTGAGCGGCCTGCAATAAATCATGCGCTTTCACGCCCGAGATTTTTTCAACTTGTGCTGGCGTATATGCCGAACATGCCTGCTTCAGCCGGGAAAATACAGGTTCGCATTCAATCAGATGGCCATCAGCCAAGCGCACCAGATAGCTGCCATCCAATGCCAAGTCTCCAGCTTCAGCTGGTTTGATTTCTTGTTGTGTCTGGCAAACTTCAGGGGAATGAGTTTGCTGGTTCCAGCCGACATATGCGCCAGTCGGTGCTCCCGGCAACGCCTCGCACTCATTCGCCCTGAGTAGTTGACCATTATCACTACGGACCAGGAAAGTCGCATTTGTCCAGCACTGCGTAAACGCCAAATCGTAAGCAGAGTTCTGAATGAGTAAGCGGATGAGCCCCATTGCGACGGCTGCATCCGTACCGGGCAGGACCTGCAACCAAACATCGGCACTGGCTGCAAGTGGTGTTTTTCTAGGATCGATGACCAGTAACTTTGCACCGCGTTTCCGCCCTTCTGCGATCGCATTTGCCTGGCTCAACCAAGTATTGGTTGGATTATGCCCCCACAGCATGATCAAGTCAGCATGACGATAATCAGCCGTGGGCATGCCACAACCAAATGTCAGCGCATGCGCGTAATCTTTATGCCAATTGCAAACTTCAGTTCCATAACTGATATTCGGGCTGCCAAATCGCCTGATAAAACGTTCAATCCAGTCGATACTATCGGAGATCGGCGTACCGCTTGGTGTCGTCACTCCAAATGCGACAGCTTCTGCGCCATTTTCCTGCTTGATCTGGTTTAATTTCAAAGCGATTGTATTGAGCGCTTCTTCCCAGGAAATTCTGACCCAACCCGGCTCTTTCGCAGTCTTAGGCTGGGTTCGCTTCATTGGATAGCGTATACGGTCAGGGTGATCAACCAGTTCAGGCGCCGAGCGCCCTTTCATACACATCGCGCCTCCTGTCGGGTGCGACGGATCATGCGCCACTTTCACTAAATGATCGTTGCGCACATGATGAATCGTCCCACACCGAGAGCGACATAACGTGCAGTAGCCTCGCTTCAATTCAACCGTCATACAATTTGGAACCTCTGAAATGAATCACTGATTCCAAGTTACTCTGGCACCATATCCATTGCTAATATATATTTTTTAACAAGCAATATTGAGAAAATAGATATGGCAAAGCATGTATCACTCCGCCAATTGGAATATTTAGTGGCGCTAGCGGATACCGGCCAGGTGTCGCGTGCAGCCCAACGATGCAATGTCTCACAGTCATCCATGACGATTGCATTAAGAAAACTGGAACATGCGCTTGGCTCCAACCTGTTTCTCAGACATGCAAGAGGGATTCGTCTGACGGAAGCAGGTGATGCATTTGTTCTGAAAGCACGACGTATTTTGCTTGATATTGATGATGCAATAGATGCGTTCCAACGTCCGCCTTCTTCACTCTCCGGTTGGATGCGTATTGGCATCACTGAAACGATTTCAGCATACCTGCTCCCAAGCCTAAAATCGGTTTTAGAGCGGCAATTTCCAAATCAGATTTTTGAATTTTACGAGTTCGGTAGAGCTGCCATTGAAAAAGCTGTGAGGCAGGGTGATCTCGAACTGGGGATCATTTTGGTCTCGAATACAGACGCTCAAGCGGAGTTAACCTATGAAACAATGCTGCGTTCTGAACGCCAGCTATGGATGGATATCAATCATCCGATGCAATACCCGGACACCATCAGCCTGGCCGATGTAGCGACGGCAGATTTTATTCTGCTGGATATGGATGAACATATCGAGACAGTCAATCAATACTGGGGCTCTGAAGGATTACTGCCTAATCCTCGCTTCAAAAGCCGGTCTTTAGAAGCCGTGCGAAGCCTGGTTGCGATGGGCCAAGGTGTCACGATTCTCTCTGATTTCGTTTACCGGCAACTGTCTTTAGAAGGGCGCAGAATCATACGTCGGTCGTTAAAAGAAAAACTGCCCACCATGGACGTCGGCTGTGTTTGGCGCCATGACAAAAGCCACTCGGAGCGAATCAAGCCAGTGATTGAGTTCATCCGAAAAAAGATTGGGGATGATGTCTGATGCCACCCGCAATCAATGCAAGATCATTGATGATTTACTGTTGGAATCGAATGTAAAGAGGGTAGAAGAAAGCGGGAAAGTCCTCTCCCGCTCCGGGATTACACGCCAATCTCAAACCGATGAGAATCAATCACTCAACTGACCACTGAGACAATGAGCGTTTGAAGTCTTCATAGTCAAACTCATTGAGCTTCTGAATATCGCCGTTTGCACGCTGGCAGTAAATCGACGGCATTCTCAGGCCATTGAACCAGTTCAGTTTCACCATGGTATAGCCGGCGCTGTCCATAATGTGCAGGCGCTGACCAATTTCCAGCGGTTGATCGAACTGCGTGACACAGAACTGGTCGCCTGCCAGACAAGAACAGCTGCCAATTACATAGCGGTGATCGCCCTGCTCGCTCGCGCCACGAATCGATGCCGGTTCGTTATAGATCAGCGTATCCAGACGATGCGCTTCAGTTGCACTGTCGACAATGGCTGTTTTCAGTTCATTTTCAACGATATCGACCACAGTCACCACCAGATCGGTGGTTTGCGTAATAATGGCTTCGCCCGGCTCCAGATAAAGCTGAACATTGTGCTTTTCAGAGAATGCTTTCAGCGCCGCGGCCAGCTTCTCAACATCGTACCCCGGCCAGGTAAAGAAGACACCGCCTCCCAGACTCACCCATTTCAGTTGGTCGAGATAAGGGCCGAACTGCTCAGAAATAGAATCCAGCAGACGAATAAAGGCATCGACGTCTTTGTTTTCGCAGTTCATGTGGAACATCACCCCATCAAGGTTCTGAAAAACCTCAGCATTGATGTGATTCAGCTGAACGCCCAGACGCGAGAACTGGCGCGCCGGATCCGCCAGATCCTGGCCAGCATAGCTCACACCCGGGTTCAGGCGCAGGCCGATCTCTGCTTTGCCTTCTACCAGATGACGATAAGCTGCCAATTGGTTCTGCGAGTTGAAAATCATTTTGTCGCAGATGTCCGCGACTTCTTTCACGTCATCTTCGCTGTAACCCACGCTGTAAGCATGCGTTTCACCACCAAAAGTGTCGTAACCCAGTTTCACTTCAAACGGGCCGCTACTGGTGGTGCCGTCCAGGTACGGCTTGATGATGTCAAACACGCCCCAGGTTGAAAAACATTTCAGAGCCAGAACCAGCTTCACGCCAGACAATTCTTTCAGTTTCTTTGCGATTTCAAGATTGCGGATCAGTTTGGTCTCATCAATCATGAAATATGGTGTTTTTAATTCTGGATGCTGCATTTTTGCTTCACTTCCATTCAAAGAAGCCGATGTCGTTTCCGACACCGGCTGAGTTACGTTTCAATGAAATTCACAACCGTGATTATTTCAGAATATTGATGTGTGGCTGACGGGGATCCAGCTCCTGAACATGCCAGTCCAAACCAATCTTCGGCATCGTCTCCAGGAATGGGTCCGGGTTCAGCTGCTCCATATTGAAGACACCAGCATCCGCCCACTCGCCGCGGAAATACTGCAGTGCCGCAGTGATGGCTGGCACACCTGTGGTGTAAGCAATCGCCTGATGCTCAACATCTTTGTAAGCCACTTCGTGATCGGCATTGTTATAAATGAACACACTGCGTGGTTCGCCTGACTTAGTGCCCTGAACCCAGGTACCGATGCAGGTTTTGCCGGTGTAACCCGGTGCCAGCGTGGTTGGATCAGGCAGCAGTGCTTTCAGCACTTTCAGGGGCTCAACCACGGTACCGTCACCCAGTGTGACCGGATCCGGGCTCAGCAGGCCGATATCACGCATGCAGTTGAAATAGTTCAGGTAACGGTCACCAAAGCCCATCCAGAATTCAATTCGTTTTGCCGGAATGAACTCTTTCATCGAACGCACTTCGTCGTGCGCCATGGAGTAAACTTTGTGGCTGCCCACCAACGGGAAGTCAAATTCCATCATTCGGGTGTGACAAGCCACCTGCTTCCACTCACCGTCTTCCCAGTAGAAAGAATCGCCCTGAATTTCCAGCATATTGGTTTCAGGATCGAAGTTGGTCGCAAATTTCTTACCGTGGTCACCTGCGTTGACATCCATCACATCGATGCTGTCAATTTCATCGAACAGGTGCTTCACTGCATAAGCAGCAAAAACACTGACCACACCCGGATCGAAACCGGCACCCAGAATTCCGGTAATGCCCGCTTCTTTAAATTTCTCGCGGAAAGCCCACTGAGGGTCATAGGCTTCTGGCACCTGTTGGCCTTCGCTGCACAGGTCTACCGCTACGGAAGTATCCAGATAGGACACTTTTGCCTGAGAACAGGCTTCCATAATTGCAACGTTCACCCAAGGAGGACCAGCGTTAATGACGAGATCAGGCTGAACCTCTTTGATCAGTGCCACCAGGGCATCGACATCATCTGCATCCACAGCACGTGCTTCAAGCTTCTTGCTCGGATCTTTCAGGTTGTTGCGACCCTTGATGGATTCAATGATCTGTTCGCACTTGTTCACAGTACGCGAAGCGATAGTGATATCACCTAACACATCATTGTTTTGAGCAGCTTTATGGGCAATTACCCAGCCCACACCCCCAGCACCGATTTGTAAAATTGCCATACTAATAATTCCGTCTTCTTCAGATATATCATTGGCTTGCCCCAGCCCCACTGAGGCAAGCCACGTGTATCAGTCAACCAGTGAACAAGCAAGCTGGTTAACATCATTCAACAGATTCTCAAAGTCTGCCATGGTCAGGCATGGGTTGAGAATCGTAAACTTCAGGGCACTCTTACCGTCAACCACGGTTTCACCCAGAACTGCCACACCTCTCACTAAAGCTTCGAAGCGCAGTTTTTTGTTCAGTTTGTCCAGATCAGCACCTTCTGCGCCGACAAAGCGGAAGAGTACAGTCGACAGCGCCGGATCAGCCAGCAGTTCAAACGCTTCAGACTGGTTGATCAGATCAGCCACCTGTTGTGTCTGTCCCAGCAGATGATCATACATCGCGCCCAGCGCCTGCGTCCCAACAGCCTGCATGGTCATCAGCACTTTCAGTGCGTCAAAACGCTTGGTGGTCGCAATAGACTTGTCGACCAGGTTTGGCACAACGTCGTCTTCGCGGTTCAGGTAGTCTGCATGATGCAGCAGGTACTTGAACTTGCTCTTATCTTTGATGATCACGGCACCACAGCTGATTGGTTGATAGAACAGCTTGTGGAAGTCCACACTGATCGAATCCGCACGCTCAATGCCGTGCAGGCGTGTTTTGTGACGGCTCAGAATCAGCGCACCGCCGTAAGCACCATCCACATGCAGCCACATGTTGTGCTGTGCTGCGATATCCGCCAGACCGTCCAGATCATCAATTGCACCGTGATCCGTTGTGCCCGCAGTCCCGACCACAGCAAATGGCATCAGGCCATCACGCTTGAGCTCATCAATCCGCATCACCAGAGATGCCAGCTTGATGGTGCCGTCCGGATGTGTCTCCACGGTCTCGACGGCATGTTCACCCAGTCCCATCAGGGACGCGGATTTCTGAACCGTGAAGTGAGACTTCTTCGAGCACAGAATACGCATCTTACCCGCGTACTCAGGCAGACCTTGTTTCTGGATGTTGTGACCAGATTGGTTGTCTGCGAACCAGTCGCGCGCCAGCAGAAGACCCATCAGGTTGCTCTGCGTACCGCCGCTGGTGAAGACACCATCCGCTTCCTGACTGTAGCCGTAAACGCCGCACAGCCAGTCAATCACTTTCTGCTCAACGAAAGTTGCTGCGGTTGCCTGATCCCAGGAATCCATCGACTGGTTCAGGGCTGCAATAAATGCTTCCGCAGCCACAGCCGGAACCAGCGGTGGCGTGTGCAGGTGCGCAATACAGTTCGGGTGCTGAACCATGATGGAGTTTTTGGCAATCAGCTCACCCGCCTGATCAATCACAGCTTCCAGCGGTTGCTGCTGATCAGTCAGTTCCAGATTGTTAATCAGGTTTTTCAGGACCTGAGGCGCCATCCCCGAGTAAGGTGCCGTCGTGCCTTCGAAGACTTGCTTCAGCACTCTGGTTGTTTGATTCAGCGCAGCTTCAAACTGATCAGCACCGCCTTCGCCCGTCTGGATGAAGAACGAACGCCATTGGTCAGCATCGGTCACGGCAGGCTTTTCAACCACTTTGGCCGGTCCCGCTGTTGCGATCATGGCTTTACTCAGTGCATCCAGCGCGAAATCAATCTGTTCAAAACTGATGATCAACGGTGGCAGGAAGCGCAGGACAGACCCCTGACGGCCCCCTTTTTCAATGATCAGACCGCGCTCCAGCGCAGCACGCTGAATTTGCATCGTCAGTTGCGGATCCGCTTCCGGCTCGCCAAATTTATTCTTTTTGCCGCCTTTGACGATCTCGACGCCCAGCATCAGGCCTTTACCACGAATTTCGCCAATGCAGTCAACATAAGTTGCGATACGCTCCAGACCTTCACGCAGGTACTGACCCGCAACACGTGCGTGCTCAACCAGATTGTCACGACGGATGATTTCCAGTGCTTTTGCACCTGTAGCCATCGCCAGCTGGTTGCCGCGGAATGTACCGGTGTGCTCGCCCGGACGCCAGCTGTCTACAGACTTGTCGAAAATCAGAATCGACATGGGCAGACCACCACCAACGGCTTTTGACAGGCACAGAATATCCGGGTGAATGCCCGCCTCTTCAAAGGCGAAGTTGAAACCGGTTTTACCGATACCACACTGAATTTCATCGAAAATCAGCAGGATGCCATGTTCTTTGGTGATCCGGCGCAGTTCACGCAGCCAGAATGCCGGTGCCGGGATCACGCCGCCTTCGCCCTGAATCGGCTCAACAATAATGGCCGCAGGCTTTTGAACGCCGCTCTCGTCGTCGTTCAGCATACGCTCAAGATAACGCAGGGTTTGCTTCGCACCCTCGTCTCCACCCATACCAAACGGGCAGCGCAGGCTGTAAGGGAATGGCATGAAATGCACGTCGGCCATCAGGCCCTGACGACGAGCCTTGGTGTTCAGGTTACCCATCATTGCCATGGTGCCGTTGGTCATCCCATGATACGCACCATGGAAAGCCATCATCACATTTCGGCCCGTGGTTTGCTTCGCCAGCTTAATCGCCGCTTCTACGGCATCTGCACCCGATGGGCCACAGAACTGAATGCGTGCATTGGCAGCAAACTCATCCGGCAGGAAGTTCATCACTTCACGGATAAACTTGTCTTTGACAGGCGTCGTCATATCCAGCGTCTGATACGGCAGACCCGCATTCAGCTGATCGATGATCGCCTGATTAATCTCAGGGTGGTTATAACCCAGCGCCAACGTTCCAGCACCGGCCAAGCAGTCCAGAAAAACCTGGCCGCGAGTGTCTTCGACCAATACACCTGATGCTTTTTTGATTGCCAGAGGCAAACGACGCGGATATGAACGCACTTCCGACTCATAGTGCTCCTGACTGAGCAACAGCTCATCCGGGGTCAGGTCATAAAGGTCATGAACAACAGGAACATTGGACGCATGCTTGACATCGTCTAAATCAAACACATTACTCATTGGTATATAATCCAAAAATAGTGAAGCCCACCAGCGGTGGTACTTTTGAGTATAAAAGACATTGATAAGTCAAAGGCTTACCGGAAACGCGCGACTCAGCACACAACTAATCCCGCCAGCGATTCACATCACTGTACTCGATAAACTGTCGGCTGAAGACATAGTGATCGGACGATCAAGGCTCAGTAATAATACTGCAATTGGGTAAGACAAAGCTGATTTGGGTAAGAGACGTTAAAATATTCACAGTTGGGTTCCTTCAATGATGCTCTTGCTTCCACGTCGCAAGAATGCATGATTAATGCCCTTCTACTGACAGCGCCAATCGCCGCAGTACCTACGGATCGTCAACATGCAATCAGCCTGAATTCATGATGACGGATGAGTCTCAGATATGTTGCCCCCTGAGATTGCGCGAAAAATAACATACCGGGCTTTTCATTGCCAAGCAGAATTTGTGATTGAGTAAAAAAATTCATTCTCATGTGGCAATTTCAGAAAAAACAAAAGCGGCCAAAGCCGCTTTTATTAATCGGGTAGCGTATTGTTCTGTCACATGTTATCCGGATGAAGTAAATCACCTTTGGCGGCTTTCAGGTACAGATACATTGACCAGTAAGTCAAAATCGTTGCAATGTACAGTGAAATAAATCCGATGGTCTCAAGCAGCTCATTCGGGTGCCAGAGCAACATCACCAGGGCAAACATCTGAGACGCTGTTTTCACTTTGCCAACCCAGGACACCGCAATGCTGGAACGCTTACCCAGCTCTGCCATCCATTCTCTGAGGGCAGAGATAATGATTTCCCGGCCAATCATGGTCATTGCAGGAATGGTCACCCACACCGAGTGATAATGTTCAGTCACCAGCACTAAGGCTGCAGCGACCATCACCTTGTCTGCCACCGGGTCAATGAATGCCCCAAATCTTGAAGCCTGATTCAGTTTGCGGGCAAGATAACCGTCGAACCAATCCGTAATCCCGGCAATGGTGAAAATAAGTGCAGTCGCGAAGGGTGACCAAGCGTAGGGCAAATAAAAGGTAATCACGAAAAATGGGATGAGCACCAGCCTGACGAAGCTCAGAATATTCGGAATTGTTAAGCGCATATTGTTCGTTCTTATGTTTGACGTATTGTGACTGCCTGTCGCCGAAATCCACACGTTGAAAGGCAGTCCCTTAGGGTGCCGCAAAGCTAGCCGTGTTGCAATGCGTCATATATCTTTTCGGCCAGAGATCGGCTAATACCCGGCACTTTTTCAATTTCTTCCTTGCTGGCGCGTTTCAGCTCCTGCAATCCCCCCATGTATTTCAACAGTGCCTGCCGGCGCTTCGGACCAATCCCCTCAATGCCCTCCAGCGTACTTTGCTTCCGTACTTTACCGCGTTGCGCCCGGTGACCGCTGATTGCGTGGTCATGGCTCTCATCTCGGATATGCTGAATCAAATGCAATGCAGGCGAATCGCTCGGCAATGAAAATTCTTCACCAGAAACCAGTAACAAGGTTTCCAGTCCCGGTTTACGGGTTGTGCCTTTGGCAACCCCCACCAGCAACGGTCTTTTTGGCCAGTCTGACGTGAGCGGGCTGACAACCTCATGCGCACGTGACAACTGTCCTTTGCCGCCGTCGATAAAAATAATGTCGGGGATTTTATCCGGATCCAGCTGTTTGCTGTAACGACGGTGCAGTACCTGCCCCATCGCCGCATAGTCATCTCCCCCGGTGATGCCGGTAATGTTAAACCGACGGTATTCCTGTTTGACCGGACCTTCCTGATTGAAGACCACACAGGAAGCAACCGTCTTTTCCCCCATGGTATGGCTAATGTCAAAACATTCCATACGGGAAAGTGAATCCAGTCCCAAGGTTTCGCGCAATTCTGTCACACGCTGGTGAACCGTCATCTTGTGATTCAGTTTACTGATGAGTGCGGTTTGGGCATTGGTCTGTGCCAGTTTCAGATAGCGGGCGCGGTAACCCCGCACCTGAGACCGGAGCGTCACCTTACGCCCGGCAACTTCTGTCAGCGCTGCCGACAGACTGTCAGATTCTTCACCCAGCGACTCCCCCAGCAAGATCAGCGATGGGATCACCCGCCCTTCAGCCTGATTAAAATAGAACTGACTGATAAAGCTGGTGATGACTTCCGTCACATCGGTCTCTGCCGGCATCCGGGGAAAATAACTGCGGCTGCCGAGCACTTTACCCTGACGTATAAAGAGCACGTGGATGCAGGCCATGCCTTTGTCCTGCGCAATGCCAATCACATCCAGATCGTCTTCACTTTCCTGACTGACAAACTGCTGCTCCAGCACTCGGCGCAATGCCTGAATCTGATCCCGGTAGCGGGCAGCTTTTTCGAAAGCCAGTGCTGCACTGGCGGCTTCCATTTTCTCCACCAGCGTATGAACAACCTGCTGGTCTTTCCCCTGCAAAAACAACCGGACGTAATTCACCTGCTCGGCGTATTCATCGTCACTCACCAGACCTTTCACACAAGGTCCGAGGCAACGGCCAATCTGATACATGAGGCAGGGACGGCTGCGATTTGCATAGACCGAGTCTTCACACTGGCGAATCGGAAAAATTTTCTGCAGTAAATGCAGACTCTGACGCACCGCGCCCGAGTCTGGATAAGGGCCAAAATATTCTCCTTTGCGTTTCTTAGCCCCCCGGTGGACAGAGAGTCTGGGGTGATGCTGACCGCTCAGGAAAATATAAGGGTAGGATTTATCATCCCGTAACAAGACGTTGTACTTGGGAAGATATTGTTTGATGTAATTGTGCTCAAGAATCAGGGCTTCTGTTTCTGTATGCGTGACCGTGACATCAATCTTTTGAATGTTGCGGACCAGTGCACGGGTCTTTTCACTGGAAACCTGAACACGAAAATAGCTTGATAAGCGCTTTTTTAAATCTTTCGCTTTTCCAACATAAATCACTTCACCGGCCTGGTCGTACATCCGATATACGCCAGGCTGATTTGTGACTGATTTCAGAAAACTTTTTGCATCAAAGGTGTCGGACACTACAACGTCTCTGTGTCTAGCATGCCATGACGAATTGCAAGGTGGGTCAGTTCCACATCACCGCTGATGTCCAGTTTATTAAATAACCGGTAGCGGTAACTGTTCACTGTTTTTGGGCTCAGATTCAATTGCTCTGAAATCTCAGTCACTTTTTGCCCTTTGGTGATCATCATCATGATCTGTAATTCACGCTCAGATAAATCCTTAAATGGATTTTCTGCACTCGAAGAAAACTGGCTCAGTGCCATTTGCTGCGCAATTTCCGGTGAGATATAGCGCTGACCGCTGTTGACTGTACGAATCGCGTTGACCATCTCATCAGCGCCAGCGCCTTTGGTCAGATAGCCGCAAGCACCGGCCTGCATCACTTTGGTCGGGAACGGATTCTCCGTATGGACCGTTAACACAATAATTTTTACATCCGGATTCACCCGGAGAATTTTACGTGTCGCTTCCAGACCGCCAATACCCGGCATATTCATATCCATCAGGATAATGTCGGCATGTTCGTTTCGACACCATTTTACGGCGTCTTCACCACTGATGGCTTCCCCTACCACTTTAATACCACGGACATCTTCTAAAAGACGTCGGATCCCTGTGCGAACCAGTTCGTGATCATCTACAAGGAATACATTAATCAAGCTGTATCTCCGATATGATTTGGCTCTGCACCCTGCCGGAATTGGCGGGATAACTTTTGCTGATAGTACCGAATTTTGTCTGAACTTGGAATCGCCATTGCTGACTGTTGATGCGTCATGGCACAAGATTTAATCAGTGTCATTGCGCTCAAAATCAAGCAACAAAAACAACTTTCAACTGTTCAATCAAAACTTTACCCGGACAGTCACATAAGAAACAGTGCAGAAAAATATTCAGTTTTATCCGGTGTTATAATCCACCTGAACGAAAAACACCACGCTATCAATCATTCATGGCAATGATGATTCCGTCGTGAATTATCCACTAATTTTGTGTGGTAAAAAAAACGCTTCACAAGTCTCTTTATATCAATGACCCACCCCTCAGAGCAATCAGGAACAACACGTGTCAGCATCATTCGTTCCTGAGTCCAGCAAATCAGCTGCTTTCTGCTCTCTTCAGTTTAGCTCAGTCCTTGTTTCATACTGCGAGTGAGCGCATCAAAAAAGCCTTTCAGATCACAGAGTATTCACATTCTTTTCAGCGAAGAGAGATAGCAACAAATACCATTTAAAATCATCAACTTAAATCAACATCACTTTCAGATGCGTCTCAACAACAACAACACAATCCACCAAGGAGAACTAGAATTTACAGAGGTTCTCACTGTTTTATTGATGACAACAATATCAATCCAATGCGATGCAACCTAATTTACAACATTTCGAAACAAATTGACTACAGGAAAATATAAACAACTGTTTAAAAATTAATCAAATCATTGATTGGTATGTATTAAGTTACTTTTGCCATGCATCTGATGTCATCACAATGCATTAACATGAAAAGTTGACTAAAGAGTCAAGTAAATCCAGAATTGACTCATAGGTCAGATCATGAGCCTGTGAGGAGGTCACTTGATTACGTTTTTGCTAAACCAGGAAGTTCGGGAAGAAGAACATCTCTCCCCAAACATGACGGTACTGAATTATCTGCGTACCCATGTTCATAAAACAGGCACCAAGGAAGGTTGCGGCTCCGGGGATTGCGGTGCATGTACCGTTGTGCTGGGCGAGCTTGTTGATGGCAAGCTGCAATATCGCTCAGTCAATTCCTGCCTGACTTTTGTTTCTTCTCTCCATGGGAAGCAGTTGATCACCGTTGAAGATCTGCAGTCGAAAGACAAGCAGCTTCACCCGGTTCAGCAGGCCATGGTGGAATATCATGGCTCCCAGTGCGGTTATTGTACGCCGGGCTTTATTATGTCGATGTTTGCCCTGAGCAAAAATAAACCGGCTGCCGATAAAGAAGATGTCATGGAAGCGCTGGCCGGAAACCTGTGCCGCTGTACGGGCTACCGCCCGATTGTCGATGCTGCTCTGTCACTGAGTCAGGAAGCGCAACTGATGGATCAGTTCTCTGCTCTGGAACAGGAAACCGTTGCCAGACTGTCAAAAATCAATCTGTCCAATGCCACTTTGAAACACGACGGCCAGTATGGTTTCTCACCGACATCCTCAGAAGAATTGGCGAACCTGCTTCTGACCCACCCGGATGCACGGATGGTTGCCGGTGGCACCGATCTGGCTCTGGAAGTCACTCAGTTCCACCGTCCGATTGATAAGCTGATTAACGTTGGCCTGATCAGTGATATGAAGATCATGACAGAGACGGAAAGCAGCATCGAAATTGGTGCCAACCTGCCGATTTCTGACTGCTATGCCACACTTGAAAAGTACTATCCGGATTTCGGTGAATTACTGCATCGCTTTGCATCACTACAGGTGCGAAATCAGGGCACGCTGGGCGGTAATATTGCAAACGCCTCCCCGATTGGTGACAGCCCGCCGCTGCTGATTGCACTGAATGCACACATCGTGCTTCGTCGCGGCAATGACCGCCGCACCATGCCGCTGGAAGATTACTTCATCAGCTATAAAGTCACGGCGCAGCAGCCCTCGGAATTCATTGAAAAAGTGATTGTGCCTAAGCCAGTCATCGGCAGCGATTTCCGTGCCTATAAACTGTCGAAACGTCTGGACGACGATATCTCGGCGGTGTGTGGTGCATTCAACATCTCCCTGAGTGATGACGGCAAAGTTGCCGATGCACGCATCGCATTTGGCGGGATGGCTGCCGTACCCAAACGTGCCGACAGCTGTGAAGCGGCACTGGTTGGCCAGCCATGGAATCTTGCAACGGTGAAACAAGCCATGGCAGCGCTGGCGGAAGACTTTGAGCCATTGTCTGACTTCCGTGCCAGCAAAGAATACCGTGCTCTCACGGCTGCCAACATGCTGCACCGTTTCTATCTCGAACAACAGTCCAACGGCCAAATTGAAACAAGGGTAACTGCTTATGTCTAGTCATCACCAGAATCCATTGAGTCACGATGAAATGGTGGCGAAATTCGCGCAGGATCTCACCACTGGCGTTGGTAAAAGCGTGAAGCATGACAGCGCAACAAAACAAGTGACCGGTGAAGCCATTTACATTGACGACCGGCTGGAATTTCCGAACCAGCTGCACGTCTATGCCCGTACCAGTACGTATGCGCATGCAAAAATCAACAAGCTGGATGTCAGCCCTTGTTACGCGTTTGAAGGCGTTGCGATCGCGATTACCAGCAAAGATGTCCCGGGACAACTGGACATCGGACCCGTGCTGCCGGGCGATCCACTGCTGGCTGATGGCATCGTAGAATTCTACGGCCAGCCGGTGATTGCCGTCGCAGCGGATGACATGGAAACCGCGCGCAAAGCCGCTCAGGCGGCCATCATCGAATACGAACCACTGGAAGCCGTATTGGATGTTGAAGAAGCGTTGGCGAAAAAACATTTCGTGTCCGGCAGTCACCAGCACAAACGGGGCGATTCTGAAAACGCGCTGTCAACCGCCAAGCATGTGCTGGAAGGTGATCTGCACATCGGTGGCCAGGAGCATTTCTACCTGGAAACTCAGGTTAGCTCCGTGATGCCGACTGAAGACGGCGGGATGATCGTCTATACCTCCACGCAGAACCCGACAGAAGTTCAGAAGCTGGTTGCCGAAGTACTGGGTGTGCCGATGCATAAAGTCGTCGTGGACATGCGCCGCATGGGCGGTGGTTTCGGCGGGAAAGAAACGCAGGCTGCCAGTCCGGCGTGTCTGGCCGCTGTGATTGCCCGTCTGACCGGTCGTCCGACGAAGATGCGTCTGCCCAGGATGGAAGATATGACCATGACGGGTAAACGCCACCCGTTCTATAACCAGTACAAAGTTGGTTTTGATGACAATGGCCGAATCCACGGCATTGATATTACCGTGTCGGGGAACTGTGGTTACTCTCCTGACCTGTCGAACTCCATTGTTGACCGGGCAATGTTCCACTCCGATAACGCGTATTATCTGGGGGATGCAACAGTGACCGGGCATCGCTGTAAAACCAACATTGCTTCAAACACCGCATACCGTGGCTTTGGTGGCCCTCAGGGCATGATGACCATTGAGCACATCATGGATGAGATCGCACAGTATCTGGGCAAAGATCCGCTGGATGTCCGTAAAGAAAACTACTACGGCCATGAAGATCGCAACGTCACCCACTACTACCAGACCGTCGAGGATAATTTCATCCACGACATTACTGAGCAACTGGAAGCCAGCAGTGACTACAAAGTGCGCCGTCAGGCCATCGCAGCGTTCAACAAAACCAGTCCGATTCTGAAGAAAGGTCTGGCACTGACACCGGTGAAATTCGGGATTTCCTTCACGGCAACCTTCCTGAATCAGGCGGGTGCACTGGTACACATTTATACCGATGGCAGTATCCACCTGAACCACGGCGGGACCGAAATGGGTCAGGGCCTGAACACCAAAGTGGCGCAGGTTGTCGCGGAAGTCTTTCAGGTCGATATTGACCGGATTCAGATCACGGCAACGAATACGGATAAAGTCCCGAACACCTCGCCGACCGCCGCATCCTCCGGTGCCGATCTGAACGGTAAAGCGGCGCAGAATGCCGCACTGACCATCAAGCAGCGCCTGATCGATTTCGCCTGCAGTCATTTCAAAGTGACACCGGAAGAAGTCATCTTCAAAAATGGCATGGTTCAGGTACGCGAGAACTTCCTGTCTTTTGAAGAACTGATCCAACAGGCCTATTTCAATCAGGTCTCACTGTCGAGCACAGGTTTCTACCGCACGCCGAAGATTTACTACGATCATGAGAAAGCCCGTGGCCGTCCGTTCTACTACTACGCCTACGGCGCAGCCTGTGCGGAAGTGGTGCTGGATACGCTTACCGGTGAGTACAAAATCCTGCGCGCAGACATCCTGCATGATGTGGGTGCATCCCTGAACCCGGCCATTGATATCGGCCAGATTGAAGGTGGATTCATTCAGGGTGTTGGCTGGCTGACCACAGAGGAACTGATCTGGAACGATCAGGGTCGCCTGATGACCAGTGGCCCGGCAAGCTACAAGATTCCGGCCATTGCGGATATGCCGATTGATTTCCGCACCCAGCTGCTGGAAAACCGCAGCAACCCGGAAGACACCGTCTTCAACTCGAAAGCTGTGGGTGAGCCGCCGTTCATGCTGGGGATGTCCGTCTGGAGTGCGATTAAAGACGCCATCCGTGCTGTCGCAGAACCGGGGACACTGGTGAAACTGGATACGCCAGCCACCCCGGAGCGTGTGCTGTGGGCCATCAATGAAGTACAGCCTTCGCAGGCGCAACCTTTCCTGAGTCGCAGAAAAAATGCGCCAGAGAAAACAGCAACACCGGAAAAAACCCAGTAAACCGCTGGCATAGCAGTAACTGGCGGGTCTCCCCTGACCCGCCTGATGAGGAAAGCGCAATGTTTAAAGACAACTGGATTCATGCTCTGGCGGAACTTGATCAACGGGGAGAACCTTGTGTCATGGTGACAGTTCTGGCCGAACGGGGCTCTGTTCCACGGGATGCCGGAACCAAAATGCTGGTGACCCGGCATGAGATCATTGCCACCATTGGTGGCGGCCATCTGGAGCACAAAGCCATCAAAATGGCCCGTGAAATGCTGCTGACCGGTGATCGTCATCCCAGAGTGGAGCACTTCAACCTGGGTGCCAGACTCGGCCAGTGTTGCGGCGGTATGGCCACACTCAGCCTGGAGCCCATCGGGCAGCAACAGCATCATCTGGTGTTGTTTGGTGCCGGTCATGTTGCCAAAGCCCTGATCCACATTGTCAGTACATTGCCTTTCCGCGTGACCTGGATCGACCAGAGAGACAGCGAATTTCCTGCCGAGCTGCCACTGGGTGTGACCAAGCTGGTCTCTGACGATCCGGTCGGCGAAATCCGGGATATGCCAAAAAACAGCTATTACCTGGTCATGACTCATAATCATCAGTTGGATTTTGAGCTGGCGAGAGAAATTCTCAACAGAAATGATATGGCATATTTTGGCATGATAGGGTCGCTGACCAAGCGGAAGAAGTTTGATTATCGACTGTCACAGCGCGGCTTTGACGACGCCACCGTGCGTCGGATGGTCTGCCCGATAGGGATTGATGCAGTGAAAGGCAAGCACCCGGCTGAAATTGCCGTGTCGGTTGCCGGCGAACTGATCGCCCATTATCAGGGCGAGCCCATTGCGGATAAACGTGAAGCCGACGCTGCTGCCACAGCATCTGATGACAACCTCGATCATCAAGTCGCCTGATCGCGATAAAACGAAGGATATTGAAATGACAACACAACGCACAGCGTATCGCTCCGCGATTTTACACAGCATTGACGACCCGCATGAAGTGGGCCTTGAAAACAGCTTTGAGTTTTTTGAAGACGGCGTTCTGGTTGTCGAAAACGGCCACATCATCGATTTAGGCCCTGCGGAGGCCGTTCTGGCTCGCCAGCCCGATTCACTTGCGGTGACGGAATATCAGCATAAACTCATCACGGCCGGATTTATTGATACTCATATCCATTATCCGCAAACCGGGATGATCGCCTCTTACGGCGAACAATTGCTCGACTGGCTGGAAAACTACACCTTCCCGGAAGAGCTCAAGTTTAAAAACCCGGTGTATGCCCGTCAGGTGGCCAACATTTTCCTGAATGAACTGGCAAGTAACGGAACAACAACCGCGCTGGTTTTCGGCACCGTGCATAAAGAATCCGTCGACGTTTTCTTTGAAGAAGCACAGAAACGTCAACTGCGGATGATTGCCGGAAAAGTCCTGATGGACCGCAATGCACCGGATTATCTGACCGATACGCCAGAATCCGGTTATCAGGATTCGAAAGCCCTGATCGAAAAATGGCACAAGACGGACCGTCTGCTCTATGCCGTGACGCCTCGTTTTGCGCCCACGAGCACAGACGAACAGCTTGCAACTGTGGGTCAGTTACTGGAAGAGTACCCGGATGTGTACATGCACACCCACCTTTCTGAAAACAAAAAAGAAATCGACTGGGTGCTGGAGCTCTTCCCGGATCGCGACACCTATCTGGATGTTTACGACCATTACAAGCTGCTCAAAAAGCGGGCTGTATTTGCGCACGGCATTCATCTGACTGACTGTGAATGCCAGCGTCTGGCAGAATCCGGTTCTGCGATTTCGTTCTGTCCGACGTCAAACCTGTTCCTCGGCTCGGGTTTGTTTAACCTGCCGAAAATGGAACACCACGGCGTGCGCGTCGGTATGGGAACCGATGTCGGTGCGGGCACCAGCTTTTCGCTGCTGCAAACCATGAGTGAAGGTTACAAAGTGCTGCAGTTGCAGCAGCAAAAACTACACCCATTCAAGTCGCTGTATCTGGCAACGCTGGGCGGTGCGAAAGCACTGTATCTGGACGATAAAATCGGCAACCTGGAACCCGGGAAAGAAGCTGATTTCGTGGTTCTGGACCTGCATGCAACGCCACTGATGTCCTTCCGGATGCAACAGGCGAAAACGCTGGAAGAACAACTCTTTGTGCTGATGAGTCTGGGTGATGACCGGACGGTCAGCAAAACCTTCGTCTACGGCGAAAAAGCCTATGATGTCGAAGCGCCAACCGAACCAGAAATGGTAACAAAGAAAAAAGCGAGCTAAAAACTCGCGTCTCCACAATGCGTCTATCCTTGCCCGTCCCCCGGTATTCACGTCTCAACCGCCGAGGACGGGCGTTTTTTTATCTGCTCAACGCAGAAAATTACAACACCTGATGCGGCCCGAAACACTCATAGTGCATTTGCGACGTGCTGACGCCTTTTTCCTGTAGCTGTCTGGCAATAAATTGCATGAACCCAACCGGACCACAGAAATAAAAATCCGTTTGTTGCCAGTCAATCGTGCCTTCAAGCTGTGTCAGATCAATCAAACCTTCGAAATCAGCTTCAATCCCCTGAGGCTCACGGTACCACACGTGACGAGTCATCAGCGTTGATGCCGCCGTCAAAGATTCCACATGCTTCTTGAATGCGTGATGTTGATGGTTGTCTGCCGCATGTAACCAGTGAACCGGGGCCTGATGGGTCTCTTGCAACGACTCAAGCATCGACAGCACCGGGGTCAGACCGACACCCGCAGAAATCAGTGCAACGGGTTTTCGGGCATCCGAACGGAAGAAGAAATCACCGGACGGTGGCGCAAGCTGTACTTTATCGCCAACTTTCAGGTGATCGTGCAGATAAGCCGACACACGTCCCTGCGATTCGCGCTTCACAGAAATCCGATACGTCTTCTGCTGAGGTGCGCCTGACAAGCTGTACTGACGAATCTCCTGATATTCAAAATGTGCGGGTTTGAGGTAAATACCGATGTACTGGCCGGGCTGGTACGCCGCAACAGGCTGGTCATCTGTGGGCATCAATTCAAAACTGGTAATTCCCTCGCTTTCCCGCGTTTTGGCAACCAGTTCAAATTCACGTAATCCGCGCCAGCCGCCGGTTTTAGACTCACTTGCCTGATAAATCGCTTCTTCCCGGTCAGTAAAAACTTTCGCCAGAACACCGTATGCCTCTGCCCAGGCATCCAAAACGGCCTGACCCGGTGCAAACATCTCATCGATTGTGCCCAGTAAATGCTCGCCAACAATGGCGTACTGCTCGGCAGTGATATTGAAACTGGCATGTTTCTGCGCAATTTTTTCAACCACTGGGAGCAAAACTTCCAGGTTATCAATGTTGGCTGCATAGCCGTACACCGCGTTAAATAACGCCTCTCGCTGACGACCACTGTCCTGATGGGTCAGATTGAAAATATCTTTCAGTTCAGGGTGATGGGTGAACATCCGGTCATAAAAATGCGCGGTAAGTTTCGGGCCGGTTTCGGCCAGCAGCGGTGCGGTAGATTTCACGATCTCAATGGTGTTCTGACTCAGCATAGTGATTCCCTTAAACATGTATCTGTAATGCATGTTTTAAAGTTGTATCTGAAATATATCTTTCAGTCAATAAAGGAATTACAATGCCCTTCAACGAAATGAGGGAAAACCGTGCAACTGACCAACTTTACCGACTATGGCCTTCGGGCACTGATCCTGCTTGGGTCCTTGCCAGACGGGGAATTAACCAGCATCACTCACGTCAGTGAGACTTTTGCTGTGTCCAGAAACCATATGGTGAAAATAGTCAATAAACTGGGTCAGTTGGGCTATGTGAAAACAGTGCGCGGGAAGAACGGGGGAATCTGTCTGGCCAGGCCAGCCGGAACCATCGTGATTGGCCAGGTGGTTCGTGATTTAGAGCCGCTGCAAGTCGTGAATTGCGCACCGGAGTTCTGTCACATCACCCCGGCCTGCCGTCTGAAAAACCATCTGGCCAGAGCCAAAGAAGCCTTTCTGGCTGAACTGGACGAATGCACCATTGCCGATATGCTGACCGACAATGATGCATTGTTGATATTGTTGGCGCGGCCGCTGGATTGAACACCCCCTTCGAACATCAGATGAAGCGTGATACTGATTGATTTTCATGACTCACTGTTGTTGCCGAATCATCTGAATAATAAATTCTTCTGGTGTTTCAAACTCTGTGATTGATGGATTCCCGCCTGCGCGGGAATGACGAATTTGAGTGTTTTCGATGTGTAGTGATTTATTATCAAATATGCATTACGATTCTGAGGAGAATATTAAAAAACAGATATCACTCTAAATATTCGTTATTAAAACAACAGACAACACCCTGAAAAATCACCATTAAAATAGACAAGTGACTTTCTTAAATAACGTCATTCCCGCGCAGGCTGGAATCCAGTGACGTTGATGCGATGGAGCCTCGTCTAAGTGCTGTGAACGATGCCACAGAATGACCTGAACCATGTT
>NZ_JAUORR010000037.1:0-31017 GCF_030547945.1 Photobacterium sp. 1_MG-2023
GAACCTTGCTGTGATTTGATCTGTTCAATGATGATTTTCGTGTGTTAGTAGCCCGGCGCTCTCTGGATTCCCGCCTGTGCGGGAATGACAGTTTTTTGCTTTGACGATTAAAAAAGGAAGCACAACCCCAAAGAAAAGCCCCGGCATTTGCATGTCGGGGCGATTCGCAGACAGGGAATGAGGGGCTTACAGCTTAAATCGGCCGACCAGTCGGTCCATCTGATCAGACAGGTCTTGCAGTTGCTCACTGGACGCATTCAACTGATTCGCAACATCTGCCGTTTCCGTGGTGAGGAAGTTAATATCTTCCACATTCCGGTTGATCTCCTGAACCACGGAAGACTGTTCTTCAGTTGCCGTGGCAACCTGAATATTCTGCGAACTGATTTGATCAATGTAAGAGCCGATCTGAGTCAGTGATTCTGTCGCCATGTTGGCTTGTTCAGCGACGGATTGACCTTGCTCTCGACCCTGAGAAATCGCAGCCACAGCTTTCATGGATTCATTTTGTAATCGGTTGATGACATCCTGAATTTCTTCGGTTGAGTTGGCAGAGCGCGACGCCAGACTCCGGACCTCATCTGCGACCACAGCGAAACCGCGGCCCTGCTCACCCGCGCGGGCAGCTTCGATTGCGGCATTCAGTGCCAGCAGGTTGGTCTGCTCTGAGATACTGCGAATGGTGTCCAGAATCACACTGATGTCGGTCACCTGACCCGCCAGTGATTCAATCACTCCAGTGATATCACCCAGCTCGGTACTCAGCTCGTTCATTTTCTCACGGGCATGTTCGACCACACTCGAACCGCTCTGAGCCTGAGTCGTCGCTTCTTTCGCTATATTGGCTGCTTCTGCGGCATTATTGGCGATTTCGTTGACGGTTGCACCCAGCTCATTAATTGCGGTGGCCACTTGCATGGTCCGATCACGCTGCGTGACACAGTTATTTTGAGTTGACTGTGCCGTTGTCGCAACGGATTGAGCGGTTTGCGCCAGATTCCGGGAACTTTGCGCGACTTCCTGAACCGCATGGTGAATTTTTGCAAAGAAGGTATTCAAAGTATCGCTGATTGCGGTCAGCTCATCTTTGCCACCCAGATCAATTCGGGTATTGAGCGCCATATCTCTTTCCGCAGTCTGAATGGTTTCCTGCAGCCTGGAGACACGGGATCTGAGGTTTTGAATGATCACGAAAGACACAATGAATGAAATTGTCAGTGCACCGATGATCAGGAGCATCAGGTTACGCTGTCCATCATTGAAGCTTTGCTGGGCTTCATTATTGAAGGTCTGTGCCTGAGTGAGCAAGGTGTCCAGAATGTCATTCGACTGTTTGCGCATCACGCCATAGGATTTTGCATACTCGCCGTAATAGCGGTGGGCTTCATCCAGTCGGCCTGCTTCCAGTGCATTGAGTAATGGATTCAGTTCGCTTTGAATCATGGTTTCAAAATCGCGCAGTAACTTTTCAGCTTCCCGGCGCAGATCTGGATTCACCTGTGCCGCGACTGATCGCTCCATGGCCGCACGCATTTCAGGAATGTCCTCTTTTCTGGTTTCCTGAATACGGATCGTCACACCCTTTTGATCTTTCAGATTATCAATTTCCTGAAGCAGCATCATATCAATCCCCACCCGCATTCTCGGAATGCGGGAAGCAGCTTCGGCCATTGCACGCATCGGCGTTGCTGTATTTTGATAAAGACGTTCAGATTTCTGACCAATCTGAGACATGCTCAGGTAGCTGAGTATGCCGACCAGCAATAAAATTGCACAAGGCAATAAGACCGCTAATATTAATTTGGTTCTTAATGTTAATGTATTGATAAACATAGCATGCTCTTCTTATTGTTATTCTTGGGAAAACGTCCAATAGAATTCAAAAATAATGAATATAAACTCATGAATTCGATGAAATGCCTCCGATAACCTCGTGTCTGATTT
The DNA here is from genome assembly GCF_030547945.1 of Photobacterium sp. 1_MG-2023. NCBI lineage: Bacteria > Pseudomonadati > Pseudomonadota > Gammaproteobacteria > Vibrionales > Vibrionaceae > Photobacterium > Photobacterium sp. 1_MG-2023. Next base: position 1,945 of record NZ_JAUORR010000037.1, read on the forward strand.
GAGTTTCTATCAATGGATATTCGTTTGTTGTGCTCACATTTTGTCATGCTTAACTCTTTGATTTTTAAAGTCTGTTTGCGTTTTGACGAAAAATCGTGTTTTGGTACTTTGCAAAATGTAATCAGCATTTAAAACGATTGCGTTGCTTTTTTACATACTTATAATTTTATCATCTTTTTAATTCGGGTTTTTAGTTTGAAGGCGTTTAAAAATCGCAAAGAAATTATTTTTTACAAAAAAATAATGAAAACTTGGCTGAGGTTAACAGAAATCATTGTGGTTTAATTTGGGGGGCTGAAGGCAGCTAGAGATCAACAATCCCCCGGCAAAGCGAGGGATTGGCTACAAGTGAAAAGGTTACAGCACCAAGGTATGGGTACCTCAGCGCAGGCAAAGCGTGCTTACTTTTTCTTATCAGCAGCTTCTTTCAGGATTTCTTTGATGCGCTTATTCGAGACTCGTTTCGCCATAAAATACTCCTTGTAAAAAGACAACTTTTCAAAAAATAGACTTTATTTTCATTGGGTTGGTGTCCCTGTCTTGAGGGGATTCCATTGATGCAATTTCAACCAACCTTCAGCCACTATACCGACTCAAAAGATGAAAAAAGGGATCTGGCTCAACCTATGATGAATTGGTATTCAATTGGTTGTCTGGATTCCACGTAAGATTGTCCCTTATTTTCTATAGTTAAGCTGAAATCAGAGGAAGATATGCAGTTTCAGATCAAACTCGAAGGCATGAAACCAGCCCACCTTGAGCAGGTTTCAGCGCTATCTGTCGTTGAATCACAATTACCTTTTGTTGGCACCATGGAAGAAATTCTGGTGAATGTGGACGATGTGGTGCATCCCGTGGTGATTCAGATGGAAGCGCGCGTTGTCGGTTTCTTTTTGGTGGATACGCAGTACGGACAGCGTTACAACTTTGCGCCGGAGGATGCGCTGGGCCTCAGAGGATTTTTCGTTGATCAGCATTATCAGGGGCAGGGGATTGGCACCCGTGCTGTCGCCGCGCTGAAGACATTTCTTCGGGCAGAGTATCCGCACGCAAACCAGATTGTCCTGACCGTCAACTGTAAAAATCCGGCGGCGAAAATCTGTTATGAACGCGGTGGATTCATTGATGCCGGCGAGCTGTATCACGGTGGTGCGGCTGGACCGCAACATGTGATGTCAATGATGTTGGAAACTCAGGAAGAGGCTCGCTGAAAGGCAGGAGAAATCAGTATGAACAGTACAGCTTTTACCATTCGTCCAATGCGGCGGGATGAAGTGGAGATTGCGTTGACATGGGCGGCTCAGGAAGGCTGGAATCCTGGACAGCATGATGCACTTTGCTATGCTGCCGCCGATCCGGACGGTTTTTTGATTGGCTTGTTGGGCGATGAACCGATTGCCACCATCTCTGCAGTTCGTTATGACGAGACCTTTGGTTTTATTGGTTTCTACATTGTAAAACCGGAATACCGGGGCATGGGGTATGGCATTCAGATCTGGAATGCAGCGTTAGCGTATCTGAAAGGCTGTAATATTGGCTTGGATGGTGTGGTTGAACAGCAGGCAAACTATCAGAAGTCCGGGTTTCAACTGGCATACAGCCACCTGCGTTATGAGGGGCGGGGCTATGGTCCGGCTGAGCCTGACGAAGCCATTGTGCCGTTATCAACATTACCTTTTGAAACCTTAGTTGCTTATGAGCAGCCCTTCTTTCCTGCGCCGCGTGTTGCCTTTTTAGAAGCCTGGACCCGTCAGCCAAACACTACCGCACTGGGGATTCTGGCGCAGGGTCAGTTGGCTGGATACGGGGTGATTCGCCCTTGTCTGGATGGCAATAAAATCGGCCCGCTGTATGCAGAGAGTGCTGAACTCGGCGAACGATTATTTCTGGCACTGGCTTCTCAGGCGACAGTAACAGAGGCTGTTTTTCTGGATGTCCCGGAAGTCAATTCAGCCGCAGTCGCTCTGGCTGAGAAATACGGCATGACCGTCTCATTCGGCACGGCCCGCATGTATACCCAGTTCGAACCTGAACTGCCGTTAGACCGCATCTTTGGTGTGACTTCGTTTGAGATTGGATAAGGGCGCACTGCGTTTCAGCACATCGAGCAAGTTTCGTCGGGTTTGATTTTGACGAAGCCTGCATCTGTTGTGACGTGTACGACCAACCTGCATCCGTTCGATATCGTGCATCATTGTCTGGCCAAAGTCCTTAATCTGCTTTACCTATGAATCTGGCTCATGGATTCATGCAATAAAATCATTTTTATTCATGTATCGGCCCAAGTATAACTCATACTCAGTTGTTCACTCGACGTCATTGACCGTAGATATTTCATGAAGCCACGCGGCGAAAATCAAAAGACGGGAAAGACAGCGGACTGGGGAAATCTAACACATAAAATTGGAAAGCCCGGAAAGTACAAGGAACAGTTTCAGGATTTATCTCAGAACATTGGATGCCAGATTATGCCGAATAAAGATTTTAAATTTAAGATTAAAAAAATTATTTTTGATGAGAATTATCATCCGTCAGACAATACCCGTATTACAACGAACTTCGCGAATCTGGCGAGAGGTGAACACCGTCAGGAGAACCTGCGGAACGCGTTAAAAATGATTAATAATCGTTTTAATGCCTTGGCGAATTGGGATAACCCGACTGGTGAGCGTTATTCTGTCGAGCTTGAAATAGTTTCCGTTGATCTGGATATTGATGCAGATGTTCAGGGTAATAAAAAAACCTTCCCAATGATTGAAATCCTGAAAACGAATATTGTTGATCATCAAACGAATAAACGTATTCAAGGTATTGTTGGCAATAATTTCTCTTCTTATGTCCGGGATTATGATTTCAGCGTCTTACTGTTAGAACATAACAAGAATCAACCTCAATTCAGCATTCCAGATGGATTTGGTGAGTTGCATGGAAACCTGTTTCAATGTTTCCTGAGTTCAGAGACTTACCAAGAGAATTTTCATAAACCGCCAGTGATCTGTTTGAGTGTCTCGGATAATAAAGTTTATCAGCGTACTGAAAATCAGCATCCTGTCCTGGGGGTTGAATATCAGCCTAATGAATCGTCTCTGACTGAGCAATATTTCAAAAAAATGGGCTTGCAGGTTCGCTATTTTATGCCGCCAAACAGTGTTGCGCCTTTGGCCTTTTATTTCTTTGGTGATTTACTCAATGATTACACGAATCTTGAGCTGATCAGTACTATCAGCACCATGGAAACCTTTCAAAAGATTTACCGACCTGAGATTTATAATGCCAATGCGGCTTCAGGACAATCTTATCAACCAAACTTGAAGAACCAGGACCATTCGCTGACCCGAATTGTTTATGATCGGGAAGAGCGCAGCCAGTTAGCGAAAGATCAAGGGAAATTTGCTGAAGAGCATTTTATTAAACCTTATCAGGCGATTCTCGACCAGTGGTCAGCAAATTACGTTCTTTAATTCAGCCAAACAGACGATGTGATTGATGATGAAAAAATTATTACCGACTTCAACGGCGGGAAGTTTACCGAAACCTTCCTGGTTAGCACAACCTGAAACACTCTGGTCTCCCTGGAAATTGCAAGACCAGGAACTAGCAGATGGCAAGCAAGACGCTTTGCGTGTGTCTTTGCATGAACAAGAACAGGCAGGTATTGATATTGTTAGTGATGGTGAGCAATCACGCCAGCATTTCGTCACGACCTTCATTGAGCACCTCAGCGGCGTTGATTTCGAAAACCGGAAGACGGTAAAAATTCGGGACCGCTATGATGCGAGCGTTCCCACTGTGGTCGGTCCGGTGAGCCGCCAGAAACCTGTTTTTGTAGAAGATGCTAAATTTTTACGTCAGCAGACCAGCCAGCCGATTAAGTGGGCCTTACCGGGGCCAATGACGATGATCGATACCCTTTATGATGACTATTATCAAAGCCGTGAAAAACTCGCCTGGGAATTCGCCAAAATTCTGAATCAGGAAGCGAAGGAGCTGGAAGCGGCTGGCGTTGATATCATCCAGTTTGATGAGCCTGCATTTAATGTGTTTTTTGATGAGGTGAATGACTGGGGCATCGCAGCGTTAGAAAGAGCCATTGAAGGTTTGCAATGTGAAACGGCGGTGCATATTTGCTATGGCTATGGCATTAAAGCCAACACAGACTGGAAAAAGACGCTGGGCTCAGAGTGGCGGCAGTACGAAGAAGTTTTTCCTAAACTGCAAAAATCAAATATCGATATTATCTCACTGGAGTGTCACAACTCGCATGTCCCTATCGAGCTGCTTGAACTGATTCGAGGTAAAAAAGTGATGGTGGGCGCCATTGATGTGGCGAGCCATACGATTGAGACGCCAGAGCAAGTCGCCGAAACACTGAGAAAAGCACTTCAGTTTGTTGATGCGGACAAGCTCTATCCTTGCACCAACTGTGGAATGGCGCCTTTATCTCGCCAGATTGCCCGGGGCAAACTGAGTGCCTTAAGCGCAGGCGCAGAAATCGTCCGAAGAGAGCTTCAGCTGAAGTAAACAATCACTGGGTTTGAGTTGGAATACCGGTTGGATGGGGGATAACACCATGATCAACCGGTATTCACTGTTCTTTTTTCTGATTAACATTCATCAAATACCAGCGCCGTCCCATAACTGCTGTTCAGCTTGGTTTGTGCCTGCGGCGAGACCAATATCCTGGTGCCAGCAGATTGCTCCCCTGTGATGGATTCAGCATGGCAGAGGCTGGCACTGGCACCCATCCCCAGTTTGACATCGGCTTGCCCGATTTTGAATGGTTGTGACGCTGGCGTCAGTGTGGCACCCATCGCCAGTTCCAGCGTCAGCTTGTCCGTCTGGCCGCTGAGGGTCAGTTTACTGCCCATCTTCCCTATGGCTTCAAAGCTGTCTTTTGCCACGGCGCAACTGTCGACAATGGCTTCGATGCCGAAGCGTGCTTCCAGTCGGTGGAGTGGTTGTGCGGTATAAAGATCCAGCGTCAGCGGATCTGTTTCTTCCCAGTCATCCCCGGAAGCATTGCTGATGGATAATTCGCCGTTTCGCTCGGTCAGTTTCATCTGCTCCAGAACATGGTTTTCACCGGTTGCTTCCAGACGGTTCGACTCACCGCAGTGGACGTTGACTTCAATGCCTTTCTCAACGAACAAGCGGTCAAACGGATCGAGTGACTGTGTCCGGGTCTGATCTTCTGCAAAACTGAAAGGAATGCCGCCAATCACTGCGGTCAATAAAACGATCCCGGTCAGAGCCGCGGGGAGCATTACTTTCTTCGCTGATTGATTCATGTTTTGTTTCATCCATTGATTATTGGTGACATTTGGGTATCAAGATGTGTGCCAATGTTTTTCAACGGCTTACAGAGCAGGCAGAATAAGGCTTGAAGGGGAAGATAGTGTTTCAGCGCTGTTGACCTGACGGGAATGCCGTCGTCACATTAACGAACAGGTGGCTAAATTAGCCACCTGTTTTATCAAAAGCGCAAAGCACCAGGATTATTGCGCGCTGACGGTAAAGCCTGCGTTGCGAATAACCCCTTGTTCCGGGTTGAGTTGCCAGTCCGGATTTTCCATAAAGCTCAGGGCTTCAAAGTTGATTCCGTCTGCATCCAGTAATGTCCACTGGGTGACTTTATCGCTGTCGGTGAAGTCGATCACCAGTCGTCCGTTCGCGAGGATCACCCAGGTGAAGGCTTCCGTGACGGGGTTTTCCGTCGCTGGGGTGACATAAGTGCCGGAGCCCGACATCAGTCCGTCGCTGTTGGTGGCAGGCACGCCGGTAAAGATCATGCTGTGTCCGTTGTCCAGTAACAACGTGGTATTGGTTAACAAAGCGGCGGTGAATTGCAGCGGCGAAAACGTCCATGGCGTACCGCAGCCCGAAACAGCCTGAGTGTACTCAGCGACACTGGCACCACTGTCTGTCGGGCTTTGGCTACTGTCATTCCAGCCTGTGTTGAAGTTATCGCATTGTGTCAGCAAATCGCCGGGCATCAGCGTGCGAACCAGTGACCCCGAGCTGATGGCCCCTTGCTCTGCTGTGATACCCGCCGGTGTATTGTTTTTCACCCAGAGTTCATTTTGGGTGAAGACTTTCCAGCCGGTTTCATGGTTGGTTTCTGCTTCATCCAGGATCGCGAAAGTTTGCGTCCAGTTCGCGGCATTGGGTATGTCCCGGCCCTGCATCACCAATTGATTGTTTTCGACTTCCCATTGATAGGTCTGGTAGGTGCCGTTATTCAGCCGGTAACCAAACCCTTCTTTTTCCCCATCTGTGGTCAGGAAGGTGTAGCGGGTCGACAGGGTTTCACCAGACTTGCCCCACATCAGGGTACGGCTGGCTACATCACTCGCTGCGACAGGGATGTCGCCACCGCTGCTGTTTTGCTTACAGGTTTCAATGGCGGTTGCGAATTGTTCCTGAGTGGCAGCACTGGCAGGCGCATCACCGTTGAATGCGGAGTCATCCGTCGTGCACGGGGTGAGGGTCGCACTGGCGACAGGCAGTGGATCACTCGTCCGGCGATAGTCCAGACTGTGCATCTGCCAGATGGCCTGCGTGTCGATAAACCCATTGCCCTGACTGGCATATTGGGAGAAGACCACAAAGTGATTTTCTTTGCTGTTCTTCGTCAGCATCGCCCAGACTTCGGCATCGCCGTTCTCATGAAAGAGTTTGACCATGCCGGGAGCAAAGCCGTCCCTGTCGTTGCTGGTGGTGATACTCCAGGTGTAATTTCCCGTCACCAGACCCTGCTGATAGCGCACGGCTGTTCCATCGTTCGCAAATTCAAACGCTTCATTGTTGCCGTTTTCGGTTACCCGGTTGCGTCGCAGATGACCCAGTGCCGTGACATCAGCAATGCCGAATGGCAGATAACCGCCACACTGGAGAATGATATTGTGCATATCACTGACTTCATATTCGAAAGATGTCGAAGTCAGGGTGTCGAACTGGCAGTTATATTTGGCGACGTCCTGCGGATCTTCATCGTATGCGTCACTGACGCCATCGTTGTCATTGTCCGGGTCGGCGTTATCGCCTGTGCCGTCACCATCGGTATCCACGGTTTCATCTTTGTTTGTCGGGAACTGATCGGTTTTGTCATCGACGCCGTCGCCGTCGGTATCCGGATTGAGTGGATCCGTCTTCAGCGCCTGTTCTTCCTCATCGGTCAGGCCGTCATTGTCGTCATCCGGGTCGGCGTTATCACCGATGCCATCGTAATCGAAGTCGGCACTTTCGGCGGGATCATTGGGGAACGGATCGGCGGCATCAATCACGCCGTCACCATCGGAATCCGTGTTCAGCCCGGCGTTGTCGATCACCACGGGCAGGCCGTTGGTGTCTTCAACCACTCGGCCATGCGCATCCAACACTAAATGATGATTGGTATCCACCTGTTTCAGCACATCTCGCAGGCGACGAAATTCAGCCAGCGGTGCCAGAACGTCGGACTCCGCCGTTAGCTCTTGCTCCGGCAGGATCCCCAGCACAATCACTGAACGGGCTTTCACCGCAACATCGGCCAGACCTGTCGCGAGATAATCGCCCATGACTTGTTCTGGGGGAATCCCCAGCGATTGGGCGACGGCAGCAATCGCAGTGGATTCACCCAGCCCTTCGAACATATATAAATGAACCAGGCTGGTGAGCGGCGTGACCGTGGTGTAGCCCACAGGTGCAGACATCAGAAAGCCCTTGTTCACGGGGGCATCAGGGTTGTCCTGATCCACCGTCTGCCCCGGAATCGCCAGCACGAATGCTGCAAATTGTGCCGGATTTTCAAGGCCATTGAGTGTAATGGCGGCCTGGCCTTCCGCATTGGTCATGCCGTCGCGGTCTCCGCCTTCAAAGCGGAAGTTCTCGGCGATATCCACCCAGGCCTGAGCATTTTTGAGATAGCCATCAATGGCGGTTATGGAATATGTCGGAATGGTTTTGACCGGTGGCTGCGGTGAGTCGGAATCCCCGCCACAGCCTGCCAGCAGGCTGATACTGATCAGACTCCATGCGCATCCCCATGATTTGTTCATCATGTCTCGCCCCTAAAATCAGTCTTGTCGCTGTCGCGACGACAGAATAATTCGCCCCGGGGTAGGCCGGAGCCACTTTTATTGCTTTCTGATATTGAGCTTAGTGTTGTCTAGCTAGGCCTTCATTGGGGCCGGAGAAAATGGTTGTCGCGTGGCTGAGAAAGGGCAGAGTTAGCGAGCAGGCAAAAATCTGTTCATGGTATAAGCTGATGAAAGACAATATAAAACAGGGAGTGAAAGGTTCTTATGACCACAAGTTTTTTTGCATCGGTGCTTGCGTTATGGCTGTGCTGGCTGTCTTTGCAGGTGATCCAAGCCCGGCGACGGCATCAGATTGGGTATGGCGACGGTGAAGGGAAAGCCAAGGATTTGCAGTTGGCCTGTTCGGCGCAGTCGAATGCGGTGAATTATATTCCGATCATGCTGGTGCTGATGTTCCTGCTGGAAGAGCACGGCGGCGCCAGTTGGTTGATCATGCTGATCGGATTGGTGTTTACGGCTGGCCGGATTATTCATGGCCGGGGGATTCTGGCAGACAGCCTGAAGGGCAGAGTGCTGGGGATGCAGCTGACACTCTGGCCACTGATCGGGATGGCAGTACTGAATCTGCTGAATTCGATATTTGGATAAGGAGATGGGCAAGAAATCATGACCGGCAGTAGTGACACTGCCAGTCATGATTTCTTGGTTCGACAAGTGTGATGTTCACGGGTTAAGCCGGATAGACAACCCCTAACGACGCAAGCCGACTGGCGCCGGTTACTTCCGGTAAGTTACTTGGCAGATCATGAATGCGCCGCTGTGCCAGCCAGGCAAATGCCATGGCTTCCATGTAGTCGCTGTCGACCCCCTGTTCACGGGTGGTTGACACGTACCAGTCAGGGAGCAGCGCAGAAATCCGATCCATCAGCAGCGGGTTGCGTGCCCCGCCGCCACAGACCAGCAAGGTCGGATTGGGGCCGGACTGAAACTTCAGCACTTCCCAGGCAATGCTGACGGCCGTGAGTTCGCAAAGCGTGCGTTGCACGTCTTTCGCGGAGGCAGTGTGATTGGTCAGTTGCTGACCGAGCCATGCATCATTAAAGAGCTCTCGTCCGGTGCTTTTGGGTGCAGACAGCGAGAAATAAGGCTCAGTCAGCATCGCTTCAAGCAGGATGTCATCGACTTTTCCTTGCCGGGCAAACTGGCCATCCAGATCAAAGGGTTTGCCTGTATGTTGCTGGCACCAGAAATCCATCAGCATATTTCCCGGCCCGGTGTCGTACCCGAACACAGGTTCATCCGGGCGAATCACCGAAAGATTCGCAATCCCGCCAATGTTGAGAATCACCACGCTGGAATCGGACGACTGGAACAGGGTTTTATGAAATGCCGGCACCAAAGGCGCGCCCTGACCGCCAAGGGCCATATCTTTCCGACGAAAATCTGCCACCGTGTCGATACCGGTTCGGGTTGCGATAAGATGGGCATTGCCCAGTTGCATGGTGAAAGGCGTGGTGCCGGTCGGCTGGTGAAACACGGTCTGCCCATGGTTACCGATGGCTCGGATCTGATCGGCGGTATAGCCGGACTTTTCCAGCAGCGCATCGACAGCATCGGCAAACAGCAGGCCCAGCTGATGATCCAGCGTCCCGATTTCAATCAGATTCGTCGGCTGGCCGGTACAGACTGCCAATAGCCGCTGTTTCAGCTCAGGCGGCATCGGAAAGTCATCATGGGCAAGCAGTTCAATGCGGCTGTCTTCAATGGCAACCAGTGCGGTATCCACACCATCCATACTGGTGCCGGACATCACGCCGATATATAACTCCCGGTGCATCACACGCCTCCTGGGCTCAGTTCAATTCAACTCAGGCACGTTAGCATGATTTCGGGAACAATGGCGTGATGGGCGTGCCGCTCAGTGAAATTTCAATCTGTGTCTGAATACCCTGCTGACAATGAAAGTTGGGAACTCATTTGAGAACTCATTTGAGAACTCAGCCCTTCGTGACTAGGCTTGCAGTTAAGTGTCCGAAATCAAGCGTAAAATTGACTTCGGACTTTTTAATTTTTCAGCAGGAACCGCTATGTCTGACTTCTGGCAAAAGAACCTCTCCGCCGCAAAATCCTTCAGGCAGGAGCTGCATCGCCATCCTGAACTGGGCTGGCAGGAACACCAAACTGCCGCCGCAATCCGGCAAAGGTTGACGGCACTGGGGATCGACTGGCGTCCCTGTGCGCAAACTGGCACAGTGGCCCGGTTGGTATCTGGCAACCCATCGGGACGTCATCTTGCATTCCGGGGGGATATTGATGCGTTACCGATTGTTGAGGACAGCGGCCGTACCTGGTCGTCCCAGCATGATGGCCAGATGCATGCCTGCGGCCATGACGGACATACCGCAGCGCTGATGGCAACGGCTGCATGGCTGAAAGCGCACGAAACACAGTTGAGTGGCCCGGTGACCTTGCTGTTTCAGCCTGCTGAAGAAGGCGGCCATGGGGCGCGGGAAATGATTGCCGATGGTGCGCTGGAAGGGGTTGATGAAATTTATGGCTGGCATAACTGGCCCGCAATTCCGTTTGGGAAAATGATCTGTCCGGATCACTTGGTCATGTGCGGGAACGGGACTTTTGTGGTGACGATACACGGGCAGGGCGGGCATGCCAGCCAGCCGGAGTTGTGTGCGGATCCTGTGCTTGCAGCATCCGCAATGACGCTCAATCTTCAGCAGATCATCAGCCGCCGTTTACCACCCCAGCAGGCGGCGGTGGTCAGTGTGACCTCAATCGAAGCGGCCAGTGGCCTGACCGTGATTCCGCAACAGGCGGTGCTGAGCGGCAGCATCCGCGTGCCGGATGACGGTACGAAAACAAAGATCAACCAGTGGATTGAAGAAATCTGCCACCACACAGCGCTCAGTTACGGTGTGACTTGCCGTGTCGACATTCAGCCGCGTTACAGTGCCACCATCAACCACGCCAAACAGGCCGAAAAAGCCCGGCATGCCTGGCTGGCAGATGCGGATCAGCAGCTTGATCATGCCATCGCGCTGCCGGTCATGGCATCGGAAGATTTCAGCTATTACCTGAAGCAGGTGCCTGGTGCCTTTGCCCTCATTGGGGCCAATGATGGGGAAACGGTACATCAGTATCCCTGTCACAGTCCGCATTACGATTTTAATGATCGACTGCTCGAAAAAGTGGTTCGTTGGTACGCCCGGCTTGCGGGGGCGCCATTACCGAACTACACAGGATAAGAGAGGTTAAAAAAATCCCAAGGTGCCGCTTTGTCCCGAACGGTTGAATGAACAGGACGGCGGCCCTTTCGCATTCGTCATTCTGACAGCACAAGGAGATGTACGATGAGCATTTTTGAACAGCGCGAATCCGAAATCCGGGCATACTGCCGGGTCTACCCAGTTGTTTTTGATACGGCAGAAAATGCGCGTCAGACCGATGAGCATGGCAACGAATATATTGATTTCTTCGCCGGAGCGGGGGTTCTGAACTTTGGTCATAACAATGCACGGATGAAACAGGCCGTGATTGAGTATCTGCAGCGTAATGGGGTCACCCACAGTCTGGACATGCATACGACGGCCAAGCGCCGGTTCATGGAACGTTTTACCGAAGTCATTCTGGAACCTCGCCGCATGCCGCACCGGATGCAATTTATGGGGCCGACCGGCACCAATGCCGTGGAGGCTGCCCTGAAACTGGCACGGCGGGTTACCGGGCGTCACGAAGTTGTGGCGTTTCAGCATGGTTTCCATGGCATGACGCTCGGTGCGCTGGCTTGTACCGCGAATCAGTATTTCCGCGGCGCGGCAGGTGTGCCGCTCACTCATGTGTCCCACACCGCATTTGGTGGAGAAGGGGCTTCAGCAGACACGGCCATGCAGGCACTGAAAATGCTGGAGGCCAGCTACAAAGACGGATCCAGTGGCGTTACGCCGCCCGCAGCCTTTCTGGTTGAGGTGATTCAGGCAGAAGGCGGGGTCAATATTGCCGATAAAGCCTGGCTTAAGGCACTGGCCGCGCTGGCAACCTCTGTTGGCGCATTGCTGATTGTGGATGACATTCAGGCGGGAATGGGTCGCACGGGTTCCTTTTTTAGTTTCGATGATTACGGGATTGATCCGGATATTGTGTGTCTGGCGAAAGGCCTGGGCGGCATGGGGACACCCATAGCGATGAATCTGGTGAAACCCGAGTTCGATCAGCACTGGTCGCCCGGTGAACACACCGGCACGTTCCGGGGGCAATGTCTGTCATTTGTCGCCGGTTGCGAAGCGCTCAGTTATTTCGAAGACAGCCAGCTGATGCGGGAAGTGAAAGAAAAAGGCGCCTTGATGCAGTCGGCTCTGGCACCACTGGCTGGTCACACCGCCATTGAAGTCCGGGGCAAAGGGATGCTCTACGGCGTCGATGTCGGCAGTGGCGATTTAGCCAAACTCATCGTCAATCGCTGTTTTGAAGCCGGACTGCTGGTGTCTGCCTGCGGCAGTGGCGGACGGGTGGTGAAACTGATCCCGCCTTTAACTACACCGGAGGCGGATCTGAAAGCCGGGTTATCCACGCTGGTTGATGTGATTCAGAACGTCTTGAAGGAGGCGGCATGAAAAAACGTGATGACATGACGTTCCCGTTTGAAGAATATGAACGCCGACTGAGTGAATTGCGATTGCGGATTGCCCAGCGACATCTGGATGCCGTGGTGATCACAGACCCTGAAAATATCATGTATCTGACCGATTATCAGACCACAGGATATTCCTTTTTTCAGGCGCTGGTAGTGCCGCTGGAAGATGAGCCCTTCATGATCACCCGGGCGATGGAAGAATCGAATATTTTTGCGCGGACCTGGATTGAACGGACCCGGCCTTATCCGGATACCGGCGATGCCATTCAGATGCTGGTGGATGCGCTGCGCGAGTTTGGCTTATCCAGAAAGCGGATTGGTTATGAACGGAATAGTTACTTTTTCCCGGCTTATCAGCAGGATACGATTCATACAACCCTGACAGAGGCTAAGCTTCTGGACTGCTTCGGCATTGTGGAGCAAGGCCGGATTTGTAAGTCACCGGTCGAAATTGAATTGATGCGAAAAGCAGCCATTGCCACGGAGGCCGGTATGAAAGCCGGTATCGAAGCCTGCCGGGCCGGAGTCACGGAGAATGAGATCGGTGCCGCTATCAGTGCCGCTATGTTCAAAGCGGGCGGGGAAGCGCCTGCGGTGATGCCTTATGTGACTTCTGGCCCCAGAACCATGATCGGTCACGCAACCTGGGAAGGGCGTATCGTGAAGCCTGGCGAGCATATCTTTCTGGAAATTGCTGGCTGTTACCGCCGTTATCACACCGCCATGATGCGGACTGTGGTACTGGGGGAACTGACGGATTCAATGTACAAAGCGCAGGAAACCATGAAGCTGGCCCTGCATTCGCTGCATGCGTATATCCAGCCGGGTATGACGGTGTCCGACGCGGATAATCTGATTCGTAATATTATTTCGCAGAATGACATTGGTGCCCGGCTGATCACCCGTTCAGGTTATTCCATCGGGATTGCATTTCCGCCCAGTTGGGACGAAGGCTATATCGTGAGCCTGAAACAAGGGGCATCCACGGTGCTGGAAGAAGGCATGACCTTTCATATCATTCCCTGGATGTGGGGCGTGGACGGAGATAAGACCTGCGGGATTTCCGACACCATTCATATCACCGCAGATGGCTGCGAATCTTTCTTTGAACTGCCGAAGGATTTCACGGTGAAACCCGAGCAGGGTCAATCGGCTCAAGCAGGGGCAGAGAAAGCGGCCCCCACGGTGTCTGAGCCCGCTGAACAGAAAGCGACGTCCATCGAGAAAGCACGCAAAGACAAAAAACAGCAGGCGAACGGGTAGCGAGAAAGGAGAAGAAAGGATGTCCTTAAAAGCAATCAATCCGGCAAATGGCACGCTGATAGAAACCTATCCGTCGCTGAATGCTGAAGAGATGGATCACCGGATCAGACAGGCCAATGCCGCGCAGGCAAGCTGGCAAAAAATGAGCTTTGCGGAACGTGCGGATGTTTTGCGGCGTGTTGCGGCCCAGTTAAGGGAGGAGAAAGACACGCTCGGCAAACTGATGACGGCGGAAATGGGTAAGCCGGTCAAAGAAGCCGGTCCTGAAGTCGAGAAAGCCGCCTGGTGTGCGGAACATTACGCAGAACATGCGGCAGGTTATCTGGCTGATCAGCATCTGGCCTCTGATGCATCCCAGAGCTACGTGACCTATCAGCCACTGGGCACAGTGCTGGGTATTCTGCCGTGGAATGCGCCTTTATGGCTGGCTTTTCGTTTTCTTGCACCGGCGCTGATGGCGGGCAATACCTGCGTGATGAAACATGATCCGCATGTGCCGGGGTGTGCGAAAGCCATTGCGGAAGCTTTCGGGAAAGCCGGAGCACCGGAACATATCATGGTGAACCTGCCCCTTGAGAACGATCTGGCGGAACAGGCGATTCGTCATTCAGGCATTGCAGCGGTGTCTTTCACTGGTTCGGACCGGGCAGGGGCGGCGGTGGCATCCGTTGCGGCCAGTGAAATCAAGCCCGCAGTGCTGGAACTGGGCGGTTCGGATCCCTTGATTGTGCTGGCGGATGCGGATCTGGAAACGGCGGCAGATGTGGCCACTTTGTCGCGTATCATCAATGCCGGGCAGTCCTGCATTGCAGCGAAGCGGATTATCGTAGAAGCGCCCGTGTATGAAATTTTCACGCAGCTGGTGGAAAGACGGCTGACCTTGCTCAAGGTTGGCGATCCGACAGCTCCAGAAACGGACGTTGGCCCGCTGGCAAGGGAGGACTTGCGGCAGAACCTGCACCGGCAGGTGTCAGCAACGCTTGATGCAGGTGCAAGGTGTCTGATGGGCGGACAGCCGGATGCTGGCCTGGGTTATTTTTATCCGGTGACGTTACTGGCGGATGTAACGCCTGAGATGTGTGCTTTCCGGGAGGAAACCTTTGGTCCCGTGATGGTGCTGATTAAAGCGAGTGATGCAGATCAGGCGCTAGCACTGGCCAATGACACCGCATACGGATTGGGCGCGGGCGTCTGGACGACGAATCTGGCTCAGGCGCAGCGATTTATCCGGGAATTGCAGGCTGGGCAGGTCGCCGTGAACGGGATTGTGAAAACGGATCCGCGTTTGCCCAGTGGGGGGATCAAGCGCTCGGGGTTTGGGCGTGAGCTTGGCCCGCATGGCATCCATGAATTCGTGAATGCCAAGCAGGTCTGGGTGAAATAAAAGGATGGCGGTTGCAAGCGGCTAGGCCGCTTGAACCGTCTGAGTTTTTTGATGATGACGTGCTGAGCAGGTGTATAAGTAGCCCGCAAAGCAAAGTACCACAGCGGTTGAAAGGAAGAGGGCCGGGCCGCCAAACCAGGACAGAATCACCCCGCCCGCAAAGGGTGCAAGACTCACCCCGATCGAGGTCAGGTTGCCGGCACCAAAGTATGCGCCCCGTAAATGATCCGGCGCCGCCCGGTCAATCAGCAGGTTAAACGTTGGAAACAGCACCACTTCCCCCACGCTCAGGACAAAAGTCGCTGCCAGCCAGTACCATTCAGGTGCGTCCAGCGGAATCCAGCCATACATCACAAAAGCGGCAGTGAATAAGGCCACGCCCAGATAGACCCGCTGATACAGCGACCATGCATTCAGCAACTTCAGGACAGGAAACTGGAGCAATACAATGACACCGGCATTGACGGTAATCATGCTGGTAAACAGCGGTACAACCCGATCCCCCAGCACATTCAGATACTGCACAAGTGATGTTTCCTGATGCAGGTAGGCGTACATCACCAGCGTATTGGCAACAATCAGCATCATAAAGGCTTTGTCATTGGCCAGAACACGCAGGGTCTGTGAGAAATTCTGATTGTTTTTGGGCGGCTGCTGTACGTTGCGAATCCGCCAGAACGCGATGACGAAGCAAATTCCGTAAATCAGGTAGGCCAGTGCGACCAGATAAAAAGAGGACTGGACGCCGGTAAAGCCAAGTTGAAGACCGAGCAACGGCCCAAACGCTGCCCCCAGATTGATGCAGTAATACCGGACCTGATGTGCCATTTCCCGCACTGGAATTTCAGGCAGTAAATCTGAAATCATGGCCCGCGCCGGGGGCTCCAGCATCGCTCTGCTGACACCAGCCATGAGCGCACCGGCGGCGTAGAGCCAGCTTTGGTCTGCTTCAGCCAGAATCATGAAGGTGGCGACATGGGCCAGACAGCTGAGGATGAGCAGATTTTTCCGGCCCAGCTTGTCAGACAGGTATCCGACATACAGCGCCACCACAGCCCCACCCAAAGCCGCCATACTCATGATGATGCCGATTTCAATTTCAGATAAGCCGAAGTTCCGGTGCAGCATGACGGCCATATAGGGCCAGACCATAAAGAATGAAGCGCGGGTAAGCAGGGTACCAATCAGGACCGCCCAGATGGGGGCCGAGAAACGGCGTAAGTGAGACAACTCCATGTCACATGATTTCCTTTGAATTCAGGGAAGTGAGCAGTGTGTCATATGCCCTGATCTTTGTCTGCAAATATTGTTGTTATCAGTGAATGATTTCTTTATTCGATTTATTCGAATGACTTACTCAGATTCTGCCAGTGTTGTTTCCCGGTGCCTGCCTCTACACTTGCCCTCAATCGAGACAGACGATAAAACAAGCACCTGATGTTCTGATACGGAACTGATTGTTCGCAGGATTGTCTGTTTGACCGGCACAAACTTTTATTCAACATTTTTGAGGATGCTCAGATGAAAACATCAATGATTCAACGCGTACTGACTTCGGTAAACAGCTTTGCACCACTGGCCCTGCGTGTACCTGCCGGGATTATTTTCATGGCGCACGGTGCGCAGAAGCTGTTCGGCGCTTTTGGTGGCAATGGGCTGGAAGGCACGGGTCAGTGGATGGCATCGATTGGTCTGGAACCCGGGATGCTGATGGCATTTCTGGCTGGCAGCGGTGAATTCTTCGGTGGCCTGCTGATTCTGCTGGGCTTCCTGACGCGTCCTGCTGCGGCTGTGCTGGCTGTGACTATGGTGGTCGCGATTGTTGCGGTGCATTTACCGAATGGTCTGTTCATGTCAAACGGCGGTTATGAGTTTGGATTGTCGCTGCTGGCAATTGCGGTGTCACTGGCTGTATCCGGTGCAGGCAAACTGTCTGTCGACAATCTGCTGGTGAAACGCGTCCAGTAAGGACGCGTTTATTTCCTCTTTTCAGAACAGCCAGACGATGGTGAGGTGATGTATGTTTGAAATCAGACGCGCAGCGGATCGTGGCAGCGCTTCATTTGGCTGGCTCGACAGCCGTCATACGTTTTCTTTCGGCCACTATTATGATCCGAAACACATGGGGTTTTCTGCACTTCGCGTGATCAATGATGATACGGTGCGGCCCGGTGCAGGATTTGACACCCATGGCCACAAAGACATGGAAATCATCAGTCTTGTTCTGGAAGGGGAAATGGCTCACAAAGACAGTGCTGGGAATATCAAAACTCTGCCTGCGGGCGAGTTTCAGCTGATGTCTGCCGGGAAAGGCATTGATCACAGTGAGTTCAATGCCTCGCAGCAACAGCCGCTGAAGTTTCTGCAGATCTGGATTCAGCCGAATGAATTCAGTGGTGAGCCGGGATATCAGCAGAAAGATTTTGGTCAGCAACCTGGCCTGACGCCTGTGATTACACCCACAGGCGAGCAGGGCACACTGTCGATCAAGCAGGATGCACGCCTCAGCCAGCTGATCTTACCGGCGGGTGAATCGCTGACACTGTCGCAACAACCGGGGCGGCGCTTTTACCTGCATCAGGTGAAAGGGCAACTGACGGTTGAAACGGAAACCCTGCTACCGGGAGACGGGCTGAAAGTTGAGCAACGCCATGATTTACAGGTGTCGAATCACGGGGATGCCACGGTGACTGCGCTGGTATTTGATTTGCCTTAAGCTTTTCCCTCTCGCTAAGATTGCTTACACTTGACACCGGACCAGCCACATTTCGTGGCTGGTTTTGTGAGTATCCGAGGAGAAAAAATGACCACAGCAAAAATAGGGATTGTAACCGTCAGTGACCGGGCCAGTGCAGGGATCTATGAGGATATTTCCGGTCAGGCCATTATCGATACCCTGAACGATTACCTGACGTCGCCCTGGGAGCCGGTTTATGAAGTGATTCCGGATGAGCGTGATGTCATTGAATCGACCCTGATCCGTCTGGCCGACGAAGAAGAATGCTGCCTGATTGTCACAACGGGCGGAACAGGCCCGGCGAAACGAGATGTTACCCCTGAGGCCACGGAAGCGGTGTGTGATCGCATGATGCCGGGTTTTGGTGAGCTGATGCGCGCTGAGTCACTGAAGTTTGTCCCCACTGCGATTTTATCCCGCCAGACGGCCGGGCTGCGCGATGATTCTCTCATCGTCAATCTGCCGGGTAAGCCAAAGTCGATCCGTGAGTGTTTGGATGCTGTTTTCCCGGCCATTCCATATTGTATTGATCTGATGGAAGGCCCGTATCTGGAAAATGATGAGTCCGTGATCAAGGTTTTCCGCCCGAAACAAAAGTAACCCTTCCCCGGCTTCCCTGCCGCTCTGGCAGGGAAAATTTCTCTTATCTTTTCAGCACAATCTACACTGTAAACAACCCTATAAGTTGAGGTCGTGCTATGGAAAGCTTCATCCGAACCCTGCCCAAAGTTGAACTGCATGTGCATATCGAAGGGACTTTAGAACCCGAACTG
Source organism: Photobacterium sp. 1_MG-2023 (assembly GCF_030547945.1). Taxonomy (NCBI): domain Bacteria; kingdom Pseudomonadati; phylum Pseudomonadota; class Gammaproteobacteria; order Vibrionales; family Vibrionaceae; genus Photobacterium; species Photobacterium sp. 1_MG-2023. The sequence continues at coordinate 20,765 of NZ_JAUORR010000037.1, forward strand.
ATGTTTGAACTGGCGCAACGCAACCAGATAACGCTGCCTTATGCGACCGTCGAGGAAGCGAGAGCCGCTTATCAGTTCGAAGATCTGCAATCCTTTCTGGATATGTACTATTTAGGTGCGGGCGTTTTACAAAGCGAGCAGGATTTTTATGATCTGACCTGGGCGTACTTATTGCGGTGTCAGCACGATCACGTGATGCACACCGAGATCTTTTTTGATCCGCAAACCCATACCGAGCGGGGGATTGCTTTTCAAACCGTGATGGCGGGCATCACACGTGCGCTGGCAGACGGGGAACAACAGCTGGATATTTCCAGTCGGCTGATCCTTTGCTTTTTACGCCATCTGAGCGAAGCCGCTGCCTTTGAAACACTGGCACAGGCGATGTCGTATCAGGAGTACATTATTGGCGTCGGACTGGATTCCTCGGAGCTCGGTCATCCGCCCGAGAAATTTCGCCGGGTGTTTGAAAAAGCCCATGATGCAGGCTTTCTGACGGTGGCACATGCCGGTGAAGAAGGGCCCGCCAGTCATATCCGGGATGCTTTGTCGATGCTGCGGGTTTCCCGGATTGACCATGGCGTGCAGTGTACGCAGGATCCGGAACTGGTGCGAACGCTGGCTGAAACTCAGACTCCACTGACGGTTTGTCCGCTGTCCAATGTGAAACTCAGGGTGTTTGATGAGATGGCCGATCATAACCTCGTGGGTTTACTCCGGCAGGGTTTGTGCGTCACCATCAACTCAGATGATCCGGCGTATTTCGGCGGATATATGACGGATAATTTTCTGGCGGTTGCTGAATCGTTTGACGTGACCAAAGAAGAGATGGCCGCTTTCACCGCCAATGCGATCCGAGCCAGTTTTTTACCGGACGAAGAAAAAGCGACACTGCAGCAGCGGTTGGATCATTACCTGCAAGTTCAACTCCATCCTATCCTGTAGACCAAGGCATAACGGCGTCTGTCCAGAATTCCGGGCAAAAAAAACGCCTATCAAAAAAAATGACAGGCGGGGGAAATAAATATACTCGTCATACCTTGGCGCTGGGTTAAGGGCAGTGAGCCAGTCCGCAAACGCGCCATGGAGAGTATATATTAAGGAACAACATACTTGGTTAAAGCGTAGGCGGTATTATAGGGATGATTAAAAAACACGCAACGATCTATTTTGTAAAAGTTGTATCGCTAATTGTTAAAACAATCATAGATCAGAACCTTAGCGCTGAAATAAAATGAAGTGATTCCTTCGTGAAATTGAATCTTTGTATTCTAACTGTTTGAATGAATAAGACTATTTTGACTCGTTTGCACTTTTTTACTCTCGATTGCCGCTGAATTCTTTCTCTCGAAGCATATATTTAACGCCACCAACGACGAAAAATCCCCTGAAGCCAGCGATAAGGCGAGATTCCAGAATTTCCGGACTGCGATTGGCTGCTGTTCTGTCCATGATAGTAAGCCTGCATGAATTGCCTCCGGATGATCTCAGCCGGACTTTGCGTGGGGCCGATGACATCGTTCGGACAAAACTGCCGGGCACTGGACCCGGCATGCTCAGCCGCATAACTGACATCAATGCCCTGAAACCCCAACACCAGCATCCAAAGCTGTGTCACCAAACGTGCGTGATTGTGATGCTGATTTTGAAAGCGTTCTGCATGTGCTTCCCCCAACTGTTCTGTAAACAGCGCATTGAGCGCCTGACTTTTTTCCTGGGTGCTTTGCAGCTGTTCCAGAGCAGCCAGATGGGTTTTAGTCATCAGCCCGAGCAGCAAATCAGCTTCAGATTTTTCGGGATGCTGCGTCACAAGGCGGGCAAATTCTGAGTCCATCTGAGACAGAAATTGCGTGAGCTGAGTGGTTTCTGAGGGCGCCATGGGTAAGGTATTTACGCCCATGGTCTGAAAGTGCTGGCTGAGTGAAGGCAAAGGAACTCCTGAAATCTGAACGAAGGTTGCAGCGCTGAAAAACAACGGCGAACGGTGAACGGCTCTGAGTATACGGGATTTCACCGCGTTTGCTAAACTGGTGGCAATTGTCGGAAAAGGAACAGCAAATGACTGCATTTTATGATTTTTCAGCCCAAACCCTGCAGGGGGAATCCCGCGCCATGCAAGCCTATCAGGGAAAGGTGGTGCTGGTGGTCAACACAGCCAGCAAATGTGGCTTCACCCCGCAGTATCAGGGATTACAGGCACTGTATGAAAAGTATCAGGATCAGGGGCTGGTGATTCTTGGCTTTCCCTGTAACCAGTTTGGTCAGCAGGAACCCGGCAACAGCGGGGAGATCAGCGAATTTTGTGAAATCAATTACGGGGTCAGTTTTCCGATGTTTGCAAAGGTGGATGTGAACGGTGCGGAGCGTCATCCGATGTTTGCTTACCTGACAGAGGCTTTACCCGGTTTGCTCGGGAATAAAATCAAATGGAATTTCACCAAGTTTTTGATTGGCAGAGATGGTCAGCCGCTCAAGCGTTATGCGCCACTGACCAAGCCGGATGCATTGGACGCTGATATTCAGGCGGCTTTAAAAGACTGAACCATCATACCGCTTCTGGGCCAGTGTGGTGAATGAACCCGGCCGCTGAGACTGGCCGGGTCAGAGGGAATCAGATGGGGGCGGTTGCGCTTTCCTGGCACATGCTGGAGACACTGAGGGCAGACTCCATGGCCTCTATCGACAAACGTACACGCTGTGTCCCTTCCGTGTTGAGATTTGGCTTCGGCTCTTTCAGAGTCTGGACGGTTTGTTGTTCCGGATGATGACATTGAATGGCGGACACGGTGTGGAAGACACCTAAGGCATAACCCAGACAGAGTGATTCGTTGTGATAAGTTTTGAGGCAGTTATCCATGAAAGCCTGCTGGGGATCTGCCGAATCGGATGCAGTGACTGGAGAAGTCAGCGTGAGTGCAAAGATTGCTGAGAGCGTGATCGAGATTGTTTTTCTTATTTTCTTCATGAGCACTTCCTTCTGCTAGAGGACTGAGTTAACAGATAGCAAAGCACTGAAAATAAAGCGTGATTCATCTCTCAGCTTATATTTCTGGCGGATGACCGTTCAATGAAATGTGTGTGAACCCTCATTTTTTATGAACCACTTCAGCCATTTAGTCACGATAAAGCTTCTCGAAACTCTTCTCTGGCGCAGCCATCGCATACTGATTGACATGATCGATCAGACTGATTTTGTGGTCTGCATGCTTTTTCTCTGTTGCTGCCAGCAGATGAGAAATGGCCTGATGCCTCTTGGATTCAGGTTTCAGCGTTTCCAGATACTGACTCAGGAATGTAATCTGTACGGAACTGTCGTTGAAATCACCCAGCGCATCTTGCAGCTGTTTGAGTTGCTTAATCTGATCTTTGATCACTTTTTTGGGAAACATCGGCGCAAAGTATTCCAGCAAATAACGCAGTTTTTTACCGGAAATCCGAAGTTGATGCAGGTGCTCATCCGGATTGGCGTAACCGACGGACTGGCATAAGGCCAGAGTTTTCTTGAAGCGCTTCCAGATGCTTTTCTTTGCAGCAGGCAGGCAGGGCTGTTTTCCGGCCTCGGTGGTTTTGTGCTCCAGCTCGTCAATCAAACCGGCAATCTGAGCACATTGCTGTGTGTAATCCGGTGTATCCAGCCATTCCGTGACGGCAACGAACTGCGCTGTTCGTCTGTCCTTCAGATCATTGAAAAACAGAGACAGCCCTTCATGGTGCTGAGGCTCGACCGCATCAAAGTAGATTTCCATCAGATCCAGATAAACATCCAGATCCCGCAATGCATTGGTTTTCTGCATACAGGTTTTCAGGTCGTTCTGCAGCATGACTTTTTGTTCAGGGTAGAAAATCGGCCCCAGCATCCCGATCAGGGCACGGCAGCGTCGCAGTGAGACACGGTACTGATGCAGAAACTCAGTGTCATCATCCCGGATCAACCCTTTTTCATGGCGGCGGGCATGTTGAAACTCGGTTTTCAGGAAATAGTAGGTCGGCAGATAAATTTCACTGTCTTTTTTCAGTTTGACTGGTGTTCTCTTCCGGGTTGGTAATCGCAGTTTATCCCGTTTGTTCATCGTCATTTGCCCACCTCCTTCTTAACCTTAGCCAATCAGAACATACGCTCATGTAAAGCTTTCTACACTATTTTACAGTTTTGTGGAATGACTTGATTTTACAACCAATCAGAAGTTTACGGCGCTTTTGCTCACAGAGGGCGGCAAGGGGTGATCAAGCTGATGAAAGCTGGCAAGCCAGCTTTACAAATGGTTTTTACATGATGTTAACTTTGTTTTTACAACTGGCTTCTCATCCACACCTCAGTGGTGCTAATTCTATAGATATCGCTGAACAGGCGTCAGCCAAGCAAACAACATGTGAGGATAAACGGATGAGTGAAATGATGAAAAATCCTATGGGCACGGACGGCTTTGAGTTTGTGGAATACACAGCGCCGACTCCTGAGGGCATTGCCAACCTCAAGAACCTGTTCCGTCTGATGGGTTTTGCTGAAATCGCCAAGCACAAACATAAAAATGTGTGGCTATATCGTCAGGGCGACATTAGTTTCATCGTCAATGGCGAGCAGCATTCTCAGGCCGCCGGTTTTGCCGGAATTCATGGCGCCAGTGTAAATGCGATGGCGTTTCGCGTGCAGAACTCCAGCGAAGCGCTGGCCCATGCGGTTGAAAATGGTGCCACAGCTTGCCCGGCACAAGCCGGACCGATGGAACTGAACATTCCTGCAATTTACGGCATTGGTGAGTCTCTGATTTATCTGGTGGATCGCTATGGCGAGCATGATATCTACGAGATCGACTTTGATTACTATCCGGATTACAAAGAGCGTCTGGCGAAACAGGATGCGGGTTTGCATACGCTGGATCACCTGACGCACAACGTCAAACAGGGCAACATGGACCTGTGGGCTGGTTTCTACGAGCGCATCGCCAATTTCCGTGAGATTCGTCATTTCGACATCAAAGGGAAGGCGACCGGCCTGCTGTCCCGTGCCATGACGGCGCCATGCGGCAAAATCCGGATCCCAATCAATGAGTCCAGCGATGACAAGTCGCAAATTGCCGAGTATCTGGACCAATATAACGGTGAAGGTATTCAGCATATTGCGCTGAGCACAGACAATATCTTCCAGACCGTGACCAAGCTGAAAGAAAATGGTCTGGCGTTCATGGATACCCCGGATACTTACTATGAAGGGGTGAACAAGCGAATTCCGGGTCATCAGGAAGATTTGGCGAAACTGAAAGATCTGAAAATCCTGATTGATGGTGATGAAACCGGTATTCTGCTGCAGATCTTTACCGATACTGTGATTGGTCCGGTGTTCTTTGAGATCATCCAGCGAAAAGGCAATGAAGGGTTCGGTGAAGGCAACTTCCAGGCGTTGTTTGAATCCATTGAACTGGATCAGATCCGTCGCGGTGTGATTCAGGTGCCTGATAACGCTTAACGGATGCTTCAAACTGGTATCAAACGAATAAAAAGCCCGCTTCTGTTGATGCGGGCTTTTTTCATACGCTCACGCCGTTCATGCGGGGTCAGGCGCCGCTGGTGGCTGGTTTGCCGTGCCACTGAAAATGATGGTTTGGTTTTTTGCTGACCAGTCCTTCATTCATCATTTGGGTAAACACTTCATCGACTTCGTCTGCGGTCAGTTTCAGGCTGCGAATGATGGCGCGTTTCGAGCAACTGACCGCATTCGTCGCCAGCGCTTCGACGATCCGATCATAAGCCGAAACAGTCGTGGCCTCAGCAGCGCTGTCAGCGCTTTGGCGGCTTGCTTCAATGGCGAGGGCCGCATAATCCTCAGCCGCGTCAGTCGTGGACGCTGAAGCGGGTTCCTCAGGGTCTGGTTCGCCTGAGAAGGGCACGGGTTTGCGGATGGTTTTCTCCGACAGATACACGCCATGACGCTGGTTGAACTGCTGTCTGAAGCGAAGTTCTTCACCAATCAGCCCGACAAAAAATGCTGCGAAGAAATCCAGCAACACCGACAGAAAAATCACCAGACCCAACTGAGCAGCCTCCTGACTGACTTTCATCGTTTTGGCCAGTCCATCAATCAGCCCCAGTACGGATCCCTGATTCACCACCGGCAGGCTGTCCCGCTCCATCGCCAGCGCTTGCTGCTGCTCCCGAAGCTTACTGTTCTCACGTTGAATCCGGGAGACACCTGTGGCGATACGCGCCATCTGAATATATTTCTCAGCCGCGACATTGTTGAGTTCTATCTGCTTCTCTATCGCTTCAATCTGGAGGTTATAAGCGTTGATCTTGCTTTGCTGCACACTGACATGGCTTTGGGCCTGATTGGTCGCACTCTGAATCCCGCCAACCGAGCCACCAATCGAGATGGCTGCCAGCACTGAATAGAATGCAAACGCTGATGCTGCGCCGGTGTAACTGCGGCGTGCACGACGTTCGCCGAATTCGTACCAGGCAAAAAATTTACCCAGCTCAAAAATCACGGCCAATCCACCAAAGAGCACCTGCATGACCGGGTTTTCGTCGATAGAAAGGAAGAGTAAAAGCGAGAAAATGATCGACGCCAGAATGGAGGCACCCGTAAAGCTGTAGACCGTCCACATCGCAAAGCGGCCTTTCGGAAAGCGGACGGTGTTTGATGTAGGCATCGTGTTGTCTGAAACCATAAGCATGTTTGTTCTCGGCCGGCAGCGTTTCCGGCAAAGTGTGATCGATTGGCGGGCAAGGATACCGGAAAAAGGCAATCGGGCGGCATGAAAAAACCGGGATTTCAGGTCTTGAGCCGGAAATTTGCACAGGGCTGTCATAACTGGTGAAAGCTTATCCATTGGACGCGATGGATCTGATCCTGCGAGATGGACCATTCAGTGATCATGCTTCGGATTTTGTTCTCCGGTTGGACGGAACACAGACGACTTTCTAAATCCTGCCGCATATTTGCCGCATTGGATCGAAGCTAGGTCAACAGATCTTAGGGATTCAGTTTGCTTTGGTGTGAACGATGAGAATGGCTCAGATAAAGTCATCGGTAGACGAAGGATACAAATAGTGACACTTCCAAAATTCACCTATCATCCGGATCCACTGGCAACCGGCGCCGTTATCAAAAGCATGAAAGTATGCGATTGCTGTGGCGAAGCCCGTGGATATCTATACAGCGGCAGTATTTACTCTCAGCGAGATGTGGAGTGGCTCTGTCCGTGGTGCATTGCTGACGGCTCAGCAGCGAAAGCGTTCAAGGCGTATTACTCTGATGATTTCCCGCTGGATGGCGCGGGTCTGAATCGTGATGTGATTGCAGAAGTCTGCCAGCGTACGCCGGGTTATCAGTCCTGGCGTCAGGAAGTCTGGCTGGATCATTGTGGCGATGCCTGCGAATTTCATGGGTTTGCTGAACCGGATGAACTCCGGGCACTCAGCGGGCAAGCGCTGAAGGCCTTTTTAAGTCGCCACATGCTGAAAGTGGAGATCTGGCAGGATATTCTGAGCACTTACGAGAAAGGCGGAAACCCTGCGGTCTATAAGTTCAAATGCCGTCATTGTGGGGAAATCCTCTACGGAATGGATTTCCTGTAAATCAATCGGTTGCATTGAGAATCATTGTCAGCATGGGCTGAGGTGCTTAACCGTGTACAGCTCTCATTTCCAGGGGCAGTTGTTGTTGCGATGTTGCGAAAAGGTTAGATTAAAAGCTCTAACCTGTATATTAAGGACTCAACATGGACGCAATTCTTCAGCAGTACCCGGTGATTACGGAAATTCCAGTCGCCTGGGGGGAAATGGATGCCCTGAATCATGTGAATAACGTGGTTTATTTCCGTTATTTCGAGACTGCCCGGCTGGATTACTTCAAAGAAGCGTCGTTGATGGATGACATCAAAGAAACCGGTGTCGGTCCTGTCCTCAGCGAGACGAGTGCGCGATACCGTCTGCCTGTGACATACCCGGATACCTTGCTGGTGGGCTCCAGAGTGACCCATATGGAAGGGGACCGCTTTACCATGGAATACGAAATCTTCAGCAAGAAGATGGGCGCGGTGACAACCCGGGGGACGGCGCAGGTGGTGATGTTTGATTTTAAGAACAACGCCAAAGCCCAGATTTCACCGCGTTTGCGGGAAACCATTGAGGCCATTGAAGCGCGTAAAGCGTTGTCGACAGACGCCTGAGCCTCACACTGAAAAAGACTTCTGCCACAGCGACTATACTCAGAGTCAACGCTGTGGCAGGAGTCTTTTATGTTTGTTGTGACAGAACATCAGATCAATGACGTCGAGCTGTTTTCCCGGAAAGCGAGTACGGCACTCGGCCAGCCACCCGCCGGGCTTCAGCTTCAGACGGCGCTGCTCAACAAAGAAAGCCATTGCTGTCAGTGCATCTGGGAAGCAGAGTCCGTGGAAAGTGTTCAGAACTATCTCGATCCGACGCTCGGAGATGCATCCGTAAACCTCTATTATCTGCTCGATCCGGATTCTGCAATTGGCTAAACCCGTACTGTTCTTCTTTTCTGAATACTGGGAAGGGTATTATTCAGTTGGTTTTTCCTGCTTTGCCAGAGCCAGAAAAGACGCCATGGCTTTCGCATCAAGGTAACCATCGGCTTTTTTATGGGTGCGCAGAAACTGGTAGCCGGAAAGAATTCGGGTCTGCTCATCGGCAGTCTGCCTCTGAAAAGGCTGCCCTTTCACATGCTCAAATGCGACGGCCAGCGCAGCCTGATCCACAACTTCCGCCTGACGGTAAAGATAGCCGCACCCGGTCGCCAGCCATTCCAGTGAGCAATTCGCTTTCATGGCAATCTGATTGGCTTTCTGAAGGCTGGGTTCACTGCCATTGAGATACTTCCGGAATAATACCAATCGCAGTAAATCACTGGTCATTCTAGCTTGTTCAAATGTTCGATCACTGCGTTAGATTTTTTGATTGTAGAATCACTACTTATCTAAAAAGTCTGCCTTGTTCTCAAACAATTCCCCTGCGCTATTTCTGATCATTGACTTACTTTGATTGGTATAAGGCTTCATTCAGTTCGACCCTGCGGGCAAAACCGCTGATACTTTCCTTACCCATCAGGTTTCTTAAGCGTTCAGAAAAAGACATCAAAAACTCGTACTCTGGTTCGAATCTTGTGGGTTATATCATTGCCCGATGGATCAAACCAGCCTAGGATGGCCCCAGCGAATTATTTCGGGCATTGAATAAAGGAGGATGAACCATGGTGGCAAATGTCGAACTGACGCCTCAGGGACCGCAGTTTTCAGAACTGGTGCAAGGTTACTGGCGTCTGGCTGACTGGGGGATGCGCCCACAGGATCGGTTGCGCTTCCTGAAACAGCACATTGAGCTGGGGATCACCACAGTGGATCATGCCGATATCTATGGTGGGTACAGTTGTGAGCAACTGTTTGGCGAGGCACTGGCTCTGGAGCCGGGTATTCGCGAACAGATTCAGATTGTGACCAAATGTGATATCAAGTTGTGTGGTCACCAGTATCCTGAGCAGAAAATTAACCACTACGACACCAGTCGGGCACATATTGTTGCGTCGGTGAATAACTCACTGCAACGTCTGGGTATCGAACAGATTGATGTGCTGCTGATTCATCGTCCGGATGTCCTGATGGATGCAGATGAAGTCGCAGAAGCATTTGCCGCGCTGAAGCAGCAGGGTAAAGTCGTGCATTTTGGTGTGTCGAATTTTTCTCCGTCTCAGTTTGAGTTACTGCAATCGCGGCTGGATGCACCGTTGGTAACCAATCAGGTTGAAATCAATCCGCTGAACTTTGAGGTGTGCCACGATGGCACGCTGGACCAGCTTCAAATGAAACGAACCAAGCCGATGGCCTGGTCGTGCATGGCGGGTGGCGATATCTTCCACGGACAGTCTGAACAGGCCGTTCGGGTGCGCAATGAACTGGAAGCAATACGTCAGGAAATAGGGGCAGCCTCGATTGATCAGGTGATTTATGCCTGGGTTCGTCGCTTACCGTCTCAGCCGCTGCCAATTATTGGCTCGGGTAAAATCGAGCGCGTGAAAGACGCAGTGGCCTCGCTTGAATTCGAACTGAGCCGTGAACAGTGGTTCCGCGTTTGGGTGGCCTCAAAAGGCCATGGGGTGCCATAAATCCCGATGCCGTGGACTGGTTCGTGTTTATCGTGTTTGGTTTGGCTGACCCATGGATTCCCGCCTGCACGAAAATAGCGGTAACGGAATGAATTTAAAGTGATTCGTCGTTCCCGCGCAGGCGGGAACC
>NZ_JAUORR010000038.1:0-28652 GCF_030547945.1 Photobacterium sp. 1_MG-2023
GCGTCCGTAGCTCAGCTGGATAGAGTACCTGGCTACGAACCAGGCGGTCGGAGGTTCGAATCCTCCCGGACGCGCCACCTATTGAAAACCCGGCCTCGCGCCGGGTTTTTTCTTTTCATCTTTCAGGCTTCCCTCGGGCATCACTGGTATTTCGGGTCAGAAAGCGGTAGTTTTGGCTAGCTTTGCAACCCGTAAGGTTCTGACCCGCAGGTTGAGCGTGTGCTTATCGCTTCCCTGGGTCAACGGAACAAGACCAGAATCAGAAGGAATCCACGCATGACCTGTCAACAGCTTGCCATCACAGCTTTCGGCGATGTAAATAACCTGCAACTGCAATCGGCAGAGACCCCAGTGCCTGAAGGGCGCCAAGTCTTGGTTGGGGTGTCGTTTGCCGGAGTCAATCCAATTGATGCCAAAACCCGTGCCGGATTGGGCTGGGCTGCGCAACAGAATCAGGACAAACTCCCTTGGGTGCCAGGCTACGATATGTCTGGGGTGATTCTGGCCGTTGGTGAGGAGGTCACTCAATGGACCGTCGGCCAGCATGTGTGCGGTTTCGTGGGCTTCCCGCTGGCAGGCGGATGCTATAGTGAACAGGTGCTGGCTGATGCGGAAACCTTATCTGCGGTCCCGGAAACTGTCTCTCTGGCACATGCTGCAGCGTTACCGCTGGCCGGACAGACGGCGCTGCAGGCGCTGGAGAAGGCTTCGGTGAAGCCGGGTGAGCGCGTGCTGATCCTGGCGGGTGCTGGCGGTGTCGGCCACCTGGCGGTACAACTCGCGAAGGCGAAAGGCGCGGTCGTGCTGGCCACCTGTTCTGCAGATAATCTTGAGTTTCTCTCTGCGCTGGGCGCAGAAGCGATCGATTATCGTGCCCAAGCGCTGAACACTGGCATGAAGCCTGTCGATGTTCTGATTGATTTAGTGGGCGGTGAGGCCGGTATTGAAGCACAAGCATGTGTGAAGCCGGGAGGTCGTGTCGTCACCGTTCCGACCATTACGGCTGAAGCCGTGAATGCTTCCGCTAAAATGGCAGGCTTACATGCGCAGGGCATGCTGGTTTCTCCTTCCGTCGCGCAAAATGATTTGATGCTGGCGATGATGGCAAAAGGCGAACTGAAGCTGCATATTTCCGAACACTTCAACCTAGAAGCCGGCGCACAGGCGCACCGCCAGATCGAAACCGGGCGGACCCGCGGGAAGATCGTGCTTGTGATGAAAGGTTAACGGATGGACTGGAGTTGGTCCGGTGAGACCATTCTCTGGGGATTATTTTTCTCCGGACTGCTCAGTGCCACTTTGTTGCCGGGCGGCTCAGAAGCCGGTTTACTGGCTGCATTGATCCAACCTGCCGAACCCGTCTGGATGCTGGTTGCCGTGACGACTGCCGGAAATACGCTGGGTGGTTTCGTCACCTTTTATATGGGACGATGGCTGCCGGATAAAACTTCTGAAGAAAATCAGGGTCATACTAAAGCCGTTCGTTGGATTCAAAAATATGGCTACTGGAGTTTGCTGCTGAGCTGGGTACCGATTGTCGGTGATCCTTTATGCCTGGCAGCAGGCTGGCTCCGGATGCGGGCCAGCCTCTGTGCTGTCATGATTCTGACCGGAAAAACGGCACGGTATGTGCTTCTAGCGCTACTGTTTTGATTGATCATTCCCCAAATAACAAAAGAGAAGGAAGGCGAGTGTGCAAAAGCGGATTCTGAGCCTTGCGTTGCTGATCCTGAGCGGATGCAGTAGTCAGACGCCCCACGAATCATCACAGGCTTTACCTGATGGTGTGCATTTCGTAGAGCGTGTTTCAAATTCCGGTGACGATGTTGTCATTCCGTACAGCAAGTATGTGCTGGATAACGGATTGACCGTGATCCTGCATGAGGATGACTCTGATCCGCTGGTTCACGTTGATGTGACTTATCATGTGGGCTCTGCCCGGGAGCAACTGGGTAAGTCAGGGTTTGCTCATTTCTTTGAGCATATGATGTTTCAGGGCTCGAAGCATGTGGGCGATCAGGAGCATTTCCGTTTGATCACGGAAGCGGGGGGGAGCATGAATGGCACCACCAACCGCGACCGGACCAATTATTTTGAAACCGTTCCATCAAACCAGCTGGAAAAAGTTCTGTGGCTGGAATCAGACCGGATGGGATTCCTGCTCAGCGCTGTGTCGCAGCACAAGTTTGAAATCCAGCGCTCCACGGTCAAAAACGAGCGGGCACAGCGATACGAAAACAGCCCTTATGGTCTGGTGCATGAACGGATTGGGGAAGCTTTGTTCCCGCGCACGCATCCATACTCCTGGCAGCCGATTGGCTATGTGGAAGATTTAGATCGGGTGGATGTGAACGACCTGAAAGCTTTCTTCCTGCGTTGGTATGGTCCGAACAATGCCACGCTGACCATTGGTGGAAAGCTGGATAAAGCAGAAACCCTGGCCTGGGTTGAAAAGTATTTCGGGGATATTCCCCGCGGGCCAGAAGTGGTCAACCCGCCTAAGCAGCCGGTGACACTGCCCGGTGACCGTTTCCTGACGCTGGAAGATAATATCCGTCAGCCGATGCTGATGATGGCCTGGCCAACCTCTTATAAAGGGGCCAAAGATGACGCTTCTCTGGATATGCTGGCGAAAGTGATTGGCGGCGGCAAGAACAGTATTTTGTATCAGTCGCTGGTGAAAACAGGCAAAGTCGTGGATGCTGGTGCTTATCATGATTGCGGTGAGCTGGCCTGTACCCTTTACGTGTATGCGATTGGTCAGAGTGACCAGAGCGGGCGTTTGGATAAGATCTATGACGATGTCAGTACAGTGCTGAGCAGTCTGGCACAGCGTGGCGTGAACCAAAAAGATCTGGATGAAATGAAAGGGATGGCAGAAGCCTCTGCGATCTTCGGACTGCAAAGTGTGCACGGCAAAGTGGCACAGCTCGCAGCCTACCAGACCTTCTACGGTAACCCGAACCGTCTGGGTACCGAACTGGACAACCTGCGTCAGGTGGAGCCGGCCGATGTTGAAGCGGTTTATCAGCGATATGTGGAAAACAAGCCTAAAGTCGTTTTGAGTACAGTGCCAAAAGGCCGTACCGATCTGGCAGCCGCCAAAGCGAATTACCAGCCAGCGCCTCGGATCATCCCGGAGCACAAGTCGCTGTCGGACAAAGCCTTGCATCTGCGCGAGCCGCAGCAGGAAAGCTTCGACCGTTCTGTGATGCCACAGCCGTCCGAACCTGTGACAGCAACTGTCCCTGCGTTATATCGCTTTCAGTTGGCGAACGGCATTGAAGTGCTGGGCACCGCGTATGACGAAACACCGACGGTAGAACTGCAACTGGTGCTGCCTGCCGGACGACGGTATGAACCGGCCGGGAAAGATGGTCTGGCTGAACTCACCGCCGCCATGATGGCTGAAGACAGTCTGCGCAGTTCATCAGAAGAGTTGGTGTCTCGTCTGGACACACTGGGCAGCAGTATTTCCTGGAATCCTGGGATGTACGGCACTGTGGTTTCTGTGGCTTCATTGAAAGAGAATCTGCCGGAAACTCTGGCGATATTGCAGGAGCGTTTATTCGAGCCGGCTTTCACGGAAGAAGATTTTACCCGGATCAAGCAGCAGGCGCTGGAAGGGCTGGTGTATGATCATCAGCGTCCGAGCTGGCTTGCCAGTCAGGCCACCCGGGAAGTGCTCTATGGTAAAACGATTTTTGGTCGTCCATCGGAAGGCACCACGGCTTCGATTCAGAGCATCACGCTGGACGATGTGAAAGCCTTCTACAAGCGTTATTACACGCCGAATGGTGCACAGTTGGCGGTGATTGGTGAAGTCACCCCGGCAACGCTTAAATCAGATCTGTCATTTCTGGCACAATGGCAGGGAGCTCCGGAGCCGAGTTATGTGACACCAGCGCTGCCTGCTGAAAACCAGCCAACTGTCTGGCTGGTGGATAAACCGGGCGCGCCTCAGAGTACTGTTCGCTTTGTTCGTCGTGCACTGCCGTTTGATGCGACCGGTGAGCAATTTGAATTGCAACTGGCGAATTTTAATCTGGCCGGAAACTTTAACAGTCGGATCAACTTGAATCTGCGGGAAGACAAAGGCTATACCTACGGTGCAGGCGGCTATCAGAGTGGCAATAAAGAAGTGGGTCTGTCGGTGTTCTATGCCGAAGTGCGGGCCGATGCTACATTACCGTCGATTCAGGAAATGCGTAAAGAACTGCAAGAATACAGCCAGAATGGCCTGACGAAAGAAGAGCTGGCGTTTATGCGTCTGGCTGTGGGTCAGCAGGAAGCGCTGAGTTATGAAACGCCGGGGGATAAAGGTGATCTGCTCCGCCAGATCATGACGTATCACCTGCCGGATGACTTTGTCTCACAGCGAAATGAGATCACGGCATCGATCAGTTCCCAGCGTCTGAACGTATTGGCTGCGAAGTGGTTTGTTCCCTCGGATTATCAGATCATTGTCGTGGGTGATGCTGCGTCATTATTGCCCCAATTGAAGACCTTGGATTTACCGGTCCGTCAGATGAAACCTGAGCAATAAAGCCGAATAATCTAAAGGCTGTTCAGGCCGGATTCAGTTGATTATCTAAGCCGATACCTTGTGTGTCGGCTTTTCTTATTGTTGCGATGTCTGCAGGCAGGAAACCCTTTGCCAGATCAACAATAATCATGGTAATCAGCAAAAATAATGATTACCCTAGCTCCCCTGTGATAGTGATAATTGAGAAGAACCGGATGGATTTTTCGCAAAGGTTAGAGAGGGTGTCAGCGGACCCGCAAGCGCTGACACAAATCGGGCGCGGCCTGGAACGGGAAGCGTTACGAATCACCCCGCAAGGCAAATTATCAACCCAACCGCATCCTGCTGGTTTAGGTTCAGCCCTGACCAATCAGTGGGTCACGACGGACTTTGCTGAGTCACTGCTTGAATTTATTACCCCGGTTTCAAGAAATGTTGACGATTTATTGTCTCAATTGTCTGATATCCATAAATTCAGCTACACCCAGATGGGTGAAGAAATGCTGTGGCCGATGTCTATGCCTTGTTATGTCGGGGATGAGTCGGACATTCAGCTGGCACAGTACGGTCAGTCCAATATCGGACAGATGAAAACCCTGTACCGGGAAGGTTTGAAGCGCCGTTATGGCAGTGTCATGCAGATTATCTCCGGGGTGCATTTCAACTTCTCCTTTCCGGATGTTTTCTGGCAGCAACTTTTTGGCGATCAGACTGAACAGGAACGACAGACATCTGTGTCTGATGCCTATTTTGCACTGATCCGAAATTATTACCGGTTTGGCTGGTTGATCCCGTATCTGTTCGGGGCTTCTCCGGCGTTGTGTGGCTCTTTCCTGAAGCAGAATACGGATCATCTGAATTTCAGCAAAACCGGCACTGGCACTTACTTTTTACCTCAGTCGACTGCATTGCGTTTGAGTGATCTGGGATATACCAATCACGCGCAAAGTTCATTGAGAATTGGTTTTAACAGCTTGTCTCAATATCTGGATGGGTTGCAGAAAGCGATTCATACCCCGTCGGCAGAGTTTGCTGAAATTGGTGTGAAAGTGGATGGCGAGTTACGCCAGCTCAATACCAATGTGCTGCAGATTGAAAATGAACTTTATGCGCCTATCCGGCCTAAGCGTGTTGCCTTGAGTGGCGAGAAACCCTCCGAAGCTTTGTGCCGTGGTGGTGTTGAATATATTGAAGTTCGTTCACTGGATGTGAATCCATTCAGCCCGGTTGGGGTCACAGAACCCCAGATTCGTTTCCTGGATTTATTCCTGACCTGGGCAGTCTTGTCGCCTTCAGATGATATGGACGATGCCGAACTGGCCTGCTGGCGCGATAACTGGAAAAAAGTTGTGCTGCACGGGCGTGATCCTGATTTGCAGCTTCAGATTGGCTGTCAGGGTGAGCGTTTGTCGCTTCATGACTGGGCGCTGCGCGTCTTTACTGAGCTTGAACAAGTGGCGGTTGCGATGGATCAGGCGCATGGTGGTGATGCTTATCAGCAAACCTTAGCCACACTGACCGGTTGGGTTGAAAATCCGGAGCTGACGCTGTCTGCACAGGTGCTGCGTGAGATAGAAGTTCACGAAGGGATCCGTAACTTCGGGATGGCACTGGCAGGCAAGCACGCTCAGTGGCTGAATGAGCAAGCGTACCGTCGCTATTCTCAGGCGGAGTTTGAACAGGAAACCCAAGCTTCTGTGGCACGGCAGGCAAAAATTGAGCAATCGGACGAGCTGTCATTCGAAGCGTTCCTGGCAGACTATTTTGCCGATCTGGACGTGAATGCTTTTTCGAAGGCTTAAACGCAGATAAAAAAACGGGCAGCGACCTTGCTGCCCAATCAATCATTACAATTTCGCAGGGATGACGACAGTTTACACTGCCAGTCATAATATCTGACCTGCCATTTTCACTTTGGTTCCAACTCAGGGAGTGAAAAAATGCCTCTGGTGAGAAAGAAATGGCCAGTGTTGATATTCCTGTCTTTGATAACAACAGGTTGCGCGACTCCGCCGCCCAAAAATCAATCGAATCTATGTGAAATTTTCCGGGAAAATCCTGACTGGTATGAGGATGCCCTCGCCATGGAAAAGCAGTGGGGAACACCGATTCAGGTTGCCATGGCTTTTGTCCGTCAGGAAAGCGCTTTTCGTCATGACGCCCGGCCACCTCGCCCATACGTTCTGGGTTTTATCCCCTGGTTTCGCAACAGCAGCGCTTACGGTTATGCGCAGGCGCAGGACCCGGCCTGGGGTGAATTTCAGCAGGCGACCGGTGGCTGGAGCTCCCGGACAGACTTTGATGACTCCCTGATGTTTATCGGCTGGTATACCACGGAAACCCAGCGTCAGCTTGGGATCTCCAAATGGGATGCTTACAATCAGTATCTGGCCTATCATGAAGGACGAGGCGGATACCGGCGGGGCACCTATCGGCAAAAGCCTACTTTGTTACAAGTGTCCCGCAAGGTCGATCAACAGGCGAAATCTTACGGCTGGCAGTTAAAACAGTGCCGGCAGGAATTGGAAGCAAACCGGAGCTGGTGGCCGTTCTGATCAAACAGGGCGACACTATCAGCACGACAGGCAAAGGAGAAGGACACCATGCCATTACTGGATAGTTTTACCGTTGACCATACCAAGATGCATGCACCTGCGGTGCGTGTCGCCAAAACCATGCAGACCCCGAAAGGCGACACCATCACGGTGTTTGACCTGCGTTTTTGCCGCCCGAATCAGGAAATTCTGTCTGAGCGCGGCATTCATACGTTGGAGCACTTATTTGCCGGATTCATGCGGGCGCACTTGAATTCTGACCAGGTAGAAATTATTGACCTGTCTCCGATGGGATGCCGGACCGGTTTTTATATGAGCCTGATTGGCGCACCGGATGAGCAGCAAGTGGCTCACAGCTGGCGTGCAGCGATGGAAGATGTGCTCAAAGTGGCTTCACAGTCGCAGATCCCTGAACTGAACGAATATCAGTGCGGTACTTTCAGCATGCACTCACTGGATGAAGCAAAGCAGATTGCTCAGGCGATTCTGGAGCGTGGCATTGATGTGAATCAAAATGATGCACTGGCTCTGCCGGAAAGCATGCTGCAGGAACTGAAAGTGAAGTGATCTGTGATTGTTCACTGTCCCTCGAAACGAAAAAGCCAGCGTTATACGCTGGCTTTTTCGTTTCCGGTACTTGGTTTCAATCATCCGGTTTTTCTTAACTGAGTCGGCAGGACTTTCACCTGCTTGATCATGTTGTCCGAGATTTCGACGATCTCCATCTGATAGCCCGAGACCGAGACACTCAGGATGCTGTCCGGAATATCTTCCAGGTGCTCCAGAATCAGGCCATTGAGGGTTCGCGGGCCATCGGTCGGTAAATCCCAGTTCAGGCTCTTGTTCAGCTCCCGAATATTGGCGGTGCCTTCGATGAGCAGACTGCCATCACTTTGTGGTGTGATTTCTTCAGCCAGAGAAGGAGAGATCGAGGTCGTGAATTCGCCCACGATTTCTTCCAGAATATCCTCCAGGGTGATCAGACCCTGAATGTCACCATATTCATCCACTATCAGTCCAATCCGTTCTTTACGGCGCTGGAACTTCAGCAACTGGATATTCAGGGGGGTGCCTTCCGGAATGAAATAGACTTTGTCGGCGGCACGTAACAGGTTTTCTTTACTGAAGTCGTTCTTATCCATCATCAGTCGGTACGCTTCGCGCACCCGAAGCATCCCGACCACTTCATCAATACTGTCGCGATACAATACAATCCGGCCGTGTGACGAGTGGCTGAGCTGGCGGACGATAGATTTCCAGTCATCGTTGACGTTGATCCCGACAATTTCATTGCGCGGCACCATGATGTCTTCCACGGTGACATTTTCCAGATCCAGAATTGACAGCAACATGTCCTGGTGGCGACGCGGGATCAGGCTACCGGCTTCATTGACCACGGTACGCAGTTCTTCAGAGCTCAGGGTGGCATCATTCATATTATCGACACGCAAACCCAGTAAACGCAGGAATCCGTTGGTGATGCCGTTCACGAACCATACCAGCGGATACAGTACTTTCATCAGTACACGCAGTAAAATGCTGCTGTTGTAAGCGACTTTTTCCGGGTACAGGGCGGCCAGCGTTTTTGGCGTCACTTCTGCAAAAACCAGCACAGCCATGGTCAGGGCCCCCGTTGCGATAGCGACACCCAGATCGCCATAAAGCCGCATGCCGAGAATCGTGGCGATGGCCGAAGCCAGAATATTCACAAGATTATTGCCGATCAGGATGAGGCCAATCAGGCGGTCGGGGCGGTCCAGCAGCTTTTCAACCCGCCTTGCCCCTTTGTGCCCCTGGCTGGCCAGATGGCGGAGTTTGTAGCGGTTGAGCGACATCATGCCGGTTTCAGAGCCGGAGAAGTATCCGGAAATCAGAAGTAGTAATACCAGAAGGGAAAATAAGGCTCCCGTGGATATATCGTCCAAAAAACTAGTTCCTTGTATCGCGGTGGATTGGTACTCTGTACTGAATCTGGTTCAGGGTGTCAAGATTTCTCTGGGATAGACCCGGAAACAGTCGATGTTTGTCATGCTTAAGCATGGATCTGCTTTATTCGATTGTCATCAGCGGCCGATAATGATTTCTTTGACAAAGCGACTGCCGAAATAAGCCAACGTCAGCAGGAATGCGCCAATCAGGCTAAACCAGATGACTTTTTTACCACGCCATCCCTGACGATAGTGTCCCCAAATCATCACGCTGTAGACGCACCAAGCCAGAAGAGAAAGCACTGCTTTATGGGTTTTCCCCTGCGCGAACATATCCTGCAAATAGACGAAGCCGGTGATGAGGGTGATTGTGAGTAACCCGTGTCCCACCAGAATGATTTTGAACAACTGGCGTTCAACAGACATCAGTGGCGGTAAGTTGGGGTTAAAGGCGAGCTTTTTGTGTTTGAGCTTATAATCAAGCCATGCCAGCTGAATGGCATAGAGTGTTGCAATCATCAGGGTGGAGTAGGCAAACAGGGCCAGCGAGATATGAAGCAGGACCTGAGGATGCGACTCCAGATGGGTGATAAATGCTCCCGGCAGTATTGCTGCTGCCGCGAGATTGATGGCTGCAAAACTGTAGATCACCGGCAGCAGAAACCATAATCGCATTCTGAGCATGGCAACTGTGGTGATCACCGAAATAATCAGGCTGATCAGCGAGGCAACATTGAGAATACTCAGGTTTTGGCCGACACCACCTAAGATCAGATCTTTCAGAAAGATCACATGAAGTATGATCGCCGCCGTGGCACTGAGGAGTACGGGCCGGGATTGAATACCACTATGGTGGCTTAGGCCGGGCACGATAAACGCCAGCGCCAGCAGATAAAAACCAGCCGCAGAAAAGGCAATCAATAATTCCATAACACCTGAAGATCATGACATTGAGCCGATGAGTATACCTTGCCAACGGATGACACGACAATGATACAGGTGGATCAATCCTGTGGGACAGAGCGCACTTTCTGGTCAGATTCCCGCTTTTTAAGGAAATTCAGGTTGAGCTGAAGTCGAAAATCAGGGAGGAAATCTGCAGTTTTCTGAGTTAGCCTGCAGGTATGGCATGAAACCCAGTGACCGAATGCGGTATACTGGCCCGAAATGAGTGCGTAACGAGCGAGTCACACATGTTTGACAATTTAACCGAGCGTTTATCGTCAACGCTGAAAAATATCAGCGGCCGTGGCCGTCTGACCGAGGACAACATCAAAGACACCCTGCGCGAAGTGCGCATGGCATTGCTGGAGGCGGATGTCGCCTTGCCGGTTGTCCGTGATTTCGTCAAGCGGGTTAAAGAGCGGGCTGTCGGAACAGAAGTGTCCAAGAGCCTGACGCCGGGTCAGGAATTTATCAAGATTGTTCAGGCAGAGCTCGAAGCTGTCATGGGCGAATCGAACGAAGCGCTGGATCTTGCCAGTCAGCCCCCTGCGGTGATTCTGATGGCCGGTCTGCAGGGTGCCGGTAAAACGACCAGTGTCGGTAAGCTGGGTAAACTGCTGAAAGAGCGGAATAAAAAGAAAGTGCTGGTGGTTTCGGCAGACGTTTATCGCCCGGCGGCGATCAAGCAGCTGGAAACCCTGGCGACGGATATCGGAATTGATTTCTTCCCATCGACACCGGATCAGAAGCCGGTTGCGATTGCGCAAGCTGCGATTGAACACGGGAAGCGTAAATTCTATGACGTGGTGATTGTCGATACCGCAGGTCGTCTGCATGTCGACGATGAAATGATGGATGAAATCAAGGAAGTCCATCAGACCACGAATCCGGTTGAAACCCTGTTCGTTGTCGACGCGATGACAGGACAGGATGCGGCAAACACCGCGAAAGCTTTCAATGATACGCTGCCTCTGACCGGTGTGATTCTGACGAAAGTCGATGGTGATGCCCGGGGGGGGGCGGCACTGTCGGTGCGTCATATTACCGGTAAACCGATCAAGTTCCTGGGTGTGGGTGAGAAAACCGATGCGCTGGAGCCGTTTTATCCGGATCGTGTTGCTTCCCGGATTCTGGGCATGGGGGATGTGCTGTCCCTGATTGAAGATCTGGAACGCAACGTCGACAAAGAAAAAGCAGAAAAGCTGGCGAAGAAGTTCAAAGAGAAGAAAGGCTTTGATCTGGAAGACTTCCGTGGCCAGCTGCAACAGATGAAAGATATGGGCGGCATGATGGGCATGCTGGACAAATTGCCGGGCATGTCCCAACTACCGGGCAATGTTAAAGACCAGGTGGATGACAAGGTCTTTGTTCAGATGGAAGCCATCATTAATTCTATGACAGTAAAAGAGCGTGAGCGCCCTGAGCTGATCAAAGGTTCCCGCAAGAAACGAATTGCTGCTGGTTCCGGTACGCAGGTGCAGGATGTGAACCGGCTGCTGAAGCAGTTTACCCAGATGCAGAAAATGATGAAGAAGATGCAGAAGGGCGGCATGAAGAATATGATGCGCCAGATGAAAGGCATGATGCCGGGTGGCGGCATGTTCCCTGGACGCTAATTGCTTCAATTGCTTGTTTTTTAGCCTTGGTGAAAGATTTTACTGGTGAAAAAGTAGCTAAAGCAGTTGCATTCACGAGTTGAAAGAGTAAAATTCCGAGGCTTTATTTGGCACGGGCCCCGTTTTTTATGGCGGGGCCAATTTTATTTACAGTAATGCAAAGAGGACGATATGGTAACCATTCGTTTGGCACGTCACGGCGCGAAAAAGCGTCCATTTTATCACATCGTTGTTGCTGACAGCCGCGCTGCGCGCGACGGTCGTAACATCGAGCGTGTAGGTTTCTTCAACCCACTGGCAACTGGTCAGGAAGAGCGTCTGCGTCTGGACCTGGACCGTGTAAATCACTGGGTTGGTCAAGGCGCAACTGTGTCTGACCGCGCAGCGAAACTGATCAAAGACGCTGCGAAAGCAGCTGCTTAAGATTAGTCAATGGGTAGCAGAGAAGCGATGAGTTCACACAGCCAAGACCACATTGTCGTCGGTAAAATCGGTGCCACTTACGGTATCAAAGGGTGGCTCAAAGTTTTTTCCTACACAGAACAAGCCGAGAGCATTTTTTCTTATCAGCCATGGCTGATTAAGATTCGGGGTGAATGGCAACCCATCCGTGTGGAAGCATGGAAACGTCATGGTCAGGGGCTCGTTGCCAAGTTGGAAGGCCTGGACATCCGCGAAGATGCCCAGATGCTGACCAACGCAGAGGTCAATGTGCTGGCTGATCAACTACCGGCGCTGTCAGATGAAGAATTCTACTGGCGCGAACTGATGGGTATGACGGTAATGACGACGCAAGGTTACGACCTTGGGAAAGTCACTGATATCCTTGAAACCGGTTCGAACGACGTTCTCGTGGTGAAAGCCAACCTGAAAGATGCTTTTGGACAGAAGGAACGTTTAATCCCGTTCCTCGATGAGCAGGTCATCAAGTCGATTGATCGCACTGCTCAACGGATCGAAGTTGACTGGGATCCTGGGTTTTAACCTCCGGTAAAAGCGAGATATTCATGCGAGTAGGGATTATCAGCCTATTCCCTGAAATGTTCCGAGCGATTACTGAGTTTGGGGTAACAGGTCAGGCGGTAAAAAAAGGCCTTGTGTCAGTAGAGACGTGGAATCCCCGCGACTTTACACACGATAAACACCGGACGGTCGATGATCGCCCATATGGTGGCGGACCGGGCATGTTGATGATGGTACAGCCTTTGCGCGATGCCATTCATGCAGCAAAGCAGTCCGTAGAAGGCCAGGCAAAGGTGATTTATCTCTCACCTCAGGGCCGTAAGCTGGATCAAGCGGGCGTTGAGGAGCTGGCGCAGAACCAGAATCTGATTCTGATCTGTGGTCGCTATGAAGGGGTAGATGAGCGCATCATTCAGCAAGAGGTGGACGAAGAATGGTCCATCGGCGATTTTGTGCTTACGGGTGGTGAGCTGCCAGCCATGACCTTAGTCGATGCAGTGGTGCGGTTTGTACCGGGCGTACTGGGTGACTTTGCGTCGGCAGAAGAAGATTCTTTTGCCAATGGCTTGCTGGATTGCCCGCACTATACGCGTCCTGAAGTTTTAGACGGACAGGCAGTGCCTCCGGTACTGTTGTCTGGCAATCATCGGGATATCAGCCGCTGGCGTTTGAAACAATCGCTGGGCCGTACCTGGCTGAGAAGACCAGAGCTCCTGGAAAACCTAGCTCTGACTGACGATCAGGAGTGTTTGCTGGCGGAGTTTATCCGCGAATATCGGCAAACCATGAGTTAATTTAGTATCAGTTTATTCTAGGGTATATACCAATGAGTAATATCATCAAAGCTCTTGAGCAAGAGCAAATGAAAAAAGACCTGCCTGAATTCGCACCAGGTGACACTGTTGTTGTTCAGGTGAAGGTAAAAGAGGGTGAGCGCGAGCGTCTGCAGGCGTTCGAAGGCGTTGTTATCGCTAAGCGTAACCGTGGTCTGCACTCTGCATTCACCGTTCGTAAAATCTCTAGCGGTGAAGGCGTTGAGCGTGCTTTCCAAACTCACTCTCCGATCGTTGACAGCATTACTGTTAAGCGTCGTGGTGCAGTACGTCGTGCCAAGTTGTACTACCTGCGTGAGCGTTCTGGTAAAGCGGCTCGTATCAAAGAGAAGCTGTCCAGCAAATAATTTCACGTCACGTCAGACGCGTATTGAGAAGCCCGCCAATTTGGCGGGCTTTTTTTGTCTCGCGAACCTGGCAATCCGTCAGATTCACTTATGATATCAATCGCAGTCAATTACTGGTCATCCTAGCTTGTTCAAATGTTCGATCACTGCGTTAGATTTTTTGATTGTAGAATCACTACTTAGCTAAAAAATCCGCCTTGTTCTTCAACATTTTTCCTGCGCTACTTCTGAACATTGACTTACTTTGATTGGTGTAGTTGCATCGAAAAGTGATGACGAAATCCCAATAAAAAAGCCAGCAAGGAATGCTGGCTTTCTTATGTTTGGCTGGGACCGCAATTAAGCTGTGGTCGTCGCCTTGGTATTTGACTTCACTGGCTTCGCTTGTGCATCGTCTTCGGTCAGATCGCCTTTTCCTTTGGAAATCATGATGACGTAGACGGTAATCGCCAGAGATGCGACCACACCAATGATTGTTGATTCCATCATATCCCTTCCGAAGCCCAGTTGACTGTTATTCAGGATAAAGGTGATGACCACTGAAGTCATAAAGATAGCCGGTATTGTGGTCACCCAGTGCAGTTTATTATGGCGCAGCAGGTAAGCCGAGGCGGTCCACAGCATCATTACAGCGGTAGCCTGATTTGCAAAGCCGAAGTAACGCCAGATGATACCGAAGTCGACCTGAGTCAGAACGCCACCAATGATAAAGAGAGGCACGGCCATCATCAGACGGTTCCGCAGGCTCTTTTGTTCCAGGTTGAAATACTCAGCCAGGATCAGGCGGCTTGAACGGAAAGCCGTATCACCCGAGGTAATTGGCAGAATGACCACACCCAGGAAGGCAACCACGCCACCAACCACACCCAGCAGGCCGAAAGACGCGCTGTAAACCACGTTACCCGGACCACCGTTTGCAACCGCGTCCGACAGGCTTTCAACTGAGCCGAAGAATGACAGCGCCAGCGCACACCAGATCAGGGCAATCACCCCCTCACCAATCATCGCACCGTAGAAGACAAAGCGGCCGTTCTTTTCGTTTTCCATGCAGCGCGCCATCAGCGGAGACTGTGTCGCGTGGAAGCCGGAGATTGCACCACAGGCAATGGTGATGAACAGGGCAGGCCATAGTGGCATGTCATTCGGGTTCATGTTGGTCAGCATCTGGCTGATTTCGTAATCACCCAGCAGTGTGTATTCACTGGAGAAAGCAATCGCAGTGATCAGGCCAACCGACATGAAGATCAGCAGGAAGCCAAACAGCGGGTAGAAGCGACCGATGATTTTATCCACCGGAACAATGGTCGCGATGATGTAATAAGCAAAGATAATGGCAACCATGGTGCCCATGCTGACCGTCAGGTCGGTTTGCTCATTCACCAGACTCGTGATCATCCCAGCGGGCGCTGAAACGAACACCACGCCGACCAGCAGAAGCAGCACAATGGCGAAGATGTTCATGAAATGTTTGGCGCCATTGCCCAGGTATTTGCCGGAAAGCGTCGGCACAGAAGCCCCGCCGTTGCGTACAGACAGCATCCCCGAGAAGTAGTCATGCACGGCACCGGCAAAGATACAGCCCAGAACAATCCAGAGCATGGCAGCAGGGCCATAAAGTGCACCCATGATCGGGCCGAAAATCGGACCGACACCGGCAATGTTCAGTAGCTGTACCAGGTACACTTTTTTCTTTGACATCGGGACATAGTCAACACCATCCTGCTTACTGAAAGCTGGCGTCTGACGTTGTTCGTTAATGCCAAAGATTTTTTCAATGAATGCACCGTAGATAAAGTAGCCGCCAATCAGCGCAGCCACACAAATCAAAAACCAGGCCATATCTGTGCCTCACTCGTGTAGGGTTAAGTTAGTGGTTTATCAACGCTGGCATCATATCGACTGGCCGGACAGACGCACGCTGGAAATCAGTGAGTGGCGCTATAGCGATGCTGAGTGGTCAATTGTCCGGTTAAGTGGCGGGCCAGAATGCCGAGCGGTTGTATACAGCGCTGAACGGCAGCGGTGGAGATGAAGTGGCAGACTTTCCTGGCTGAGTGGCATGACAACCGGAGCAAGCGGTATGCTCCGGAGCCAGTGATTGAGGCGTGGGAATCAGCTCAGGCCGAATCTGTCTTTGATTTCTTTCAGGAACCGGCGGCTGACCGGGACGGGATGACCGTGCAGTGTGGTGATTTCGGCCAGACCATTTTCCAGCAGCTTGATTTCACGAATGGCCTGCGGATGTACCAGATACTGACGGTGACAGCGGATCAGCGGCGTTTTTTCTTCCAGCACTTTGAGGGTCAGTTGCGTGGTGGCTCGGGTGTCTTTGGTGACCACATGCACGCCGGATAAATCCGAACAGGCGTATGTAATTTCTGCCGGACTCAGCAGCAGGATCCGATGATGGCCACAGCAGGGGATCAGTTCCAGCATGTCGCTCAACAGGGGCGTATAATCTGGCTGGCGCAATTCCCGTTTGAGTTTATTCAGCGTTTTATCCAGTCGGGACGGTTCTACGGGCTTGAGCAGATAATCGAAGGCGTTGTCCTCGAATGCCTTGATGGCGTAATCATCATAAGCCGTGACGAAAACCACTTTGGGCATGGTGTCCGGATCCAGCATGCTGAGCAATTCAATCCCGGTGATTTTGGGCATCTGAATATCCAGAAATACGACCTCAGGTTTCAGTGTGTTGATCAGTTTCAGCCCTTCTATCGCATTGGCACCACTGCCGATGATCTCGACGTGGCCGCTGTCGAGCAGCAGATCAATCAGTTCTTCACGGGCATAAGGTTCGTCATCAATAACGAGTGCTTTGATCATGACTGTCCGTTCTCCTTCGGCAGAGTGATGGTCGCCAGAGTCCATTGATCGGGCTCCCAGGTCATTTGCAGCCCATATTCCTGGCCATACTGGTTTTTGAGTCGCTTATCGACGATTTTCATCCCGAGTCCGCTTTCTTCGCTGACGGGCTGATAAAGTCCGGCATTATCCCGTACTTCAAGGATAATCTGCCCGGAAGTTTCATAAGCACTGACGGTCAGTTGCCCGTTTTCCAGCAGATTTGAGGTGCCGTGCTTAATGGCATTTTCAACCAGAGGTTGCAGGGTAAAGGTCGGTATTCTGATCGGCAATAGCGCATCGTCAATCCTGATTTCGACTTGCAGCCGATCGGCAAACCTTGCCCGTTCGATTTCAAGATAAGCATGGACATGCTGCAGCTCTTCTTCGAGCGTCACGGTTTCAATATTCTGCTTCAGGTTGCGGCGGAAAAACTGGGACAGGTGCTGAATCAACTGCCGGGCTTTATCCGGGTCACGCCGGACCACGGCATTGATGGTGTTGAGCGCGTTGAACAGGAAATGCGGATTGACCTGAGCCTGCAGCAAGCGCAGTTCGGCTTGTGTCAACAGCGTTTGCTGGCGGTTATATCGGCCGGTCAGAATCTGGTTGGACAGCAACTTGGCGATCCCCTCGCCCAGCGTCAGGTTAATGGTCGAGAACAGCTTGCGCTTGGGTTCGTAGAGCTTAATGGTCCCGATGACCTCATGATTGCCCCCAATCAGTGGGATCACCAGTGCCGAACCGAGTTTGCATTTATCATACAGCGAGCAGCAGTAAGGCACTTCATAACCATCGGCATAGACCAGCTCGCAGTTCTCTATGGCTTGTTTGGTATGTCGAGATGAAATGGGGGTGCCCGGTATATGGTGGTCATCACCAATCCCGATAAAGGCCAGAATCTTATCTCGGTCGGTAATCGAAACCGCACCGACGCCTGTTTCTTCGTAAACAATCCGTGCGATTTGTTTGGAGTTCTCCTGATTGAACCCCTGGCTGAGAATACCCACGGATCGCTGAGCAATTTTCAGTGCCCGGCTGGAAAAAGCAGCCGAGTATTTCTCGTAGATGGTTTTCTTGTCCCGGATGATGCTCATAAATAAAGCAGCACCTACAGAGTTGGCGATAACCATCGGCAGGGCAATCGCACTGACCAGACTGTAAGCTTGGTCAAAGGGTTCAGCGACCATCAGAATAATCAGCATTTGCAGAATTTCTGCTACCAGCGTAATTGCAAACACAGTCAGCGGACGGAAAATCGCATCAAAATTACTGCGCCGGACGAAGTAGCTGTGCATGATCCCACCGATCACCCCTTCGACTGTCGTAGAGATCGCACACGCAACGTCGGTAAAACCGCCCATACTGTAACGATGAAGGCCGCCGGTCAGCCCCACAGCAAAACCGACTACGGGGCCACCCAGCAGGCCACCCATGACAGCCCCGATGGCACGGGTATTGGCAATGGCATCTTCAATGTGCAACCCAAAATAGGTGCCCAGAATACAGAACAGCGAAAACAGGATGTAGCAGGCAAAGCGCTGAGACAGTCTGCCGGACACCGTGGTGATCGGCATGAAGAGAGGCGTTTTGCTCAGCAGGTATGCCAGAACCAGATAAACACTCAGCTGTTGCAGTAAAGAGAGGATGAGTTCCATGAGAATGCCGGATTTGGGAAATTGGCGTTTATGGTAGCTTTCTTTTGTTGAAAGGCAATCTTTGGCTTTGTGTGTAAATATTATTTTACGAATGGTATTTTTTATTTACACACTATTGCTCCATGAAAAGCCAGTTGTTATTGTCTTTCAACAGACAGGGGAAATCCTGTTGTAACTATAAATTTACACCAAGCAATCACAAGATCAGGATGGCCCCCATGCAGAAAGATGTATTGAATAATGTCCATATTCAGGATGAGCAGGTTTTGATTACCCCGCAGCAATTGAAGGATAAGCTGCCGGTCAGTGACTCAGCCCTGAAATTTATCGAACAATCGAGAAAAACGGTTGCAGACATTATCCATAAACGAGATCACCGCCTGCTGGTGGTGTGTGGCCCCTGTTCGATTCATGATGTTGAAGCTGCCAAGGATTATGCCCGTCGATTTAAAGAGCTGGCAGAAGAGGTGAGTGATCAGCTTTATCTTGTGATGCGTGTGTATTTTGAAAAACCAAGAACGACGGTGGGCTGGAAAGGCCTGATCAACGACCCGCATCTGGATGGATCTTTTGAAATCGAAGAAGGCCTTCACATTGCCCGTCAGTTGCTGATTGATCTGGTTGAAATGGGGATTCCGATTGCGACTGAAGCGCTGGATCCGATCAGCCCGCAGTACATTGGTGATCTGTTCAGCTGGGCCGCGATTGGAGCACGGACGACCGAATCTCAGACACACCGGGAAATGGCCAGTGGTTTGTCGATGCCGGTCGGTTTCAAAAATGGGACCGATGGCAGTTTGGGCACAGCAATTAACGCGATGCAGGCTGCAGCCTCCGGTCACCGTTTTATGGGCATCAACCGGGAAGGTCAGGTGGCCCTGCTGAACACACAAGGCAACCCGGACGGTCACGTGATTTTACGGGGCGGTAAGCAAACTAACTATGATTCTGTTTCTGTCGCTGAATGCGAAAATGAGATGAATGCGGCGGGCCTCAGTCCGGCCTTGATGGTAGACTGCTCGCATGCCAATTCCCGTAAAGATTACCGTCGTCAGCCGCTGGTGGCAGAAGATGTGATTCATCAGATTCGTGAAGGAAATCGCTCTGTGATTGGCCTGATGCTGGAAAGTCATTTGCATGAAGGCAATCAGAGTGCAGATCTGGATCGCAGTGACATGGCTTATGGTGTGTCCATTACCGACGCCTGTATCAACTGGGAAAACACAGAAACTCTGCTGCGTCATGCGCATCAGGAATTGATTCCTTTCCTTCAGGATCGCATTCAATAAAGGAATAACAGACGTATGGTTGCTGAACTGAGCACGCTCCGTGATCAAATTGATGAAGTAGACAAGCAGATGGTGGCGCTGCTGGCGCGCCGTCTGGCTTTAGTGGAAGAAGTCGGGCATGTGAAAAGTCAGCACGGATTACCGATTTATGCTCCGGATCGCGAAGCGGCCATGCTGGCGTCGCGCCGTCAGGAAGCTGCAGATCAAGGTGTACCGCCTGATCTGATTGAAGATATTCTTCGCCGTACGATGCGCGAGTCTTACGCCAGCGAGAATGACTCGGGATTCAAATGTCTGAACCCTGAACTCCGGCCGATTGTGGTTGTGGGGGGGTATGGTCAGTTGGGCAGCCTGTTCTGTCGCCTGTTTGAGCTCTCCGGGTATCAGGTTCGTCAACTGGGCAGTCAGGACTGGGATCAGGCCGAGGCTCTGGTTGCTGATGCCGGTATGGTTGTGGTTACGGTGCCGATTCATCTGACCGAACAGGTGATTCGTCGTCTGCCGACTTTGCCGGATGACTGCATTCTTGCCGATCTGACTTCCATTAAGAGTGGCCCGCTGCAAACGATGCTGGAAGTGCACTCGGGTCCGGTTGTCGGTCTGCATCCGATGTTTGGCCCGGATATCAGTAGTCTGGCTAAGCAGGTGGTCGTGTACTGTGATGGCCGTAACCCCGAACACTACCAGTGGCTGCTGGAGCAGATCCAGATCTGGGGGGCCAGTCTGAACCGGATCAGTGCGATCGAACATGATCAGGGGATGACGCTGATTCAGGCGCTGCGACACTTCACTTCGTTTGTATATGGGGTGCATCTGGCGGAAGAAGATCCGCGGCTGGATCAATTGTTGTCGCTGAGTTCACCGATTTACCGTCTGGAACTGGCGATGGTCGGCAGGCTGTTTGCACAGGATGGTCAGTTGTATGGCGACATTATTATGTCTTCGCCGCAGAATATCGCGATGATTAAGCGTTTCCATCAGCGTTTTGGTGAAGCGATTCAGATTCTGGAAAATCAGGATAAAGCCGGTTTTAAAAAGGCGTTTGACCAGGTCGAAAGCTGGTTTGGTGATTATGCGGGCCGCTTTATGAAAGAGAGTCAGTCTCTGTTACGGCAGGCCAATGACGCTGCACACCGCAGCTGACTTTTTCTTCTGATTCAAATCAAAGGCCAGCGATTGCTGGCCTTTTACGTGATGATACCAATCAAAGTAAGTGATCAAAAATAGCGCAGGACAAATGTTTGAGTACAAGGCGGGTTTTTTAGATAAATATTTGTTCTACAATCAAAAAATCTAACGCAGTTATCGAACATTTTAACAAGCTAGGATGACCAGTGATTGACTGCGATTGGTATTAGTCCAGTGTGTCGACTTCGGCTGGTTTCACGTTTTCACTCGGGTAACAGCCCAGAACTTTAATAAAGCGGGTCAGTTTGGTCAGCTCTTCCAGCGCCACTTGCATGGCTTCTGATTTGAGGTTGGTTTCCACATCCACATAGAACATTTCTTCCCATGGATTGCCAATCACAGGACGGGATTCCAGTTTCGCCATATTGATATTGAGGTTGCGTAATACAAGCAGGCATTCCACCAATGAGCCCGGTTTCTGACCGGTGGACATGATCAGTGTCGTTTTGGCCGGAATCAGAGGTGTCACATCGACTGCTTTTCGGGCTACCACAATGAACCGGGTATAGTTTTCCTGCTGGTTCGCAATATTGGCTTTGAGCGGGCTCAGACCGTAGATTTCACCGCTGGAAGCATTGCCGATGGCTGCAATATTTGGTTGCTTAAGCTCGGCGACCTGCTGCATGGCATCAGCAGTACTGGAGGTATATTCCTGCCTGATGTCACCCAGAGTGTGCAAAAACTCGCTGCATTGCTGATGCGGCTGGGGATGTGAGTACAGCGTATCGATTTGTGCCAGTGTTGTGGGCACAGCCGTCAGTAGGCAATGCTCAATGGGTTGCGTGATTTCACCTACAATCGACAGGCTGGTGTGCTGGAGCAGATCGTACACTTCATTAATCGAGCCAGAGCTGGTGTTTTCGATCGGCAATACACCGTAATCTGCCTGACCCGTTTCCACCACATTCACCACTTCGCGGAAATTGTCACAGCCGATTTCGACTAGCCGGGTCTGTTTGCGACTGAAATACTGACGGCTGGCCAGATTCGAATAGGACCCTTTTGCCCCGAGAAAAGAGACGCGGGCAACCGGCTGGAGACTTTCAGGGTTGGTCAGTTTCTGCAGGTAAGCCTGCTGAAACAGCACCGAATCTTCAATGATGGTATGGAAAATCTGAGTCACGTAATTGGCATCTAACTGATGTGTTTTACCTTCCTCAATTAACCGGAGCAGCAGCGCCTGTTCCCGTTCTAAATCCCGAACGGGTTTGGCCGTTTTGATCTTACTCTTGGCGACTTCCAGACTGAGCTGACGCCGTTCACCAAGAAGCGCCAGAATTTCATTATCAATCCGGGTTACTTGGGTTCGGATCTCGTCCAGTGAGTGATAACTTTTGGTCATTCGGATTCCCTGTCTGTTTTGTTTTTTGTTGTGCTTGCATGATCGGGCCACGGCCTGAATAAAAAAAAGCCTCCCGGTTGGGAGGCTTGCTGTTCGTCTTTCGCTTATTTCTTGCGTAACGAGAGCCCCCGGTTATGGCGAGCGAAAAAAGAAGCGAAAGAAAAACAGGCGAATGTGCATCATGGCAATTTGAACTCTGTGTCATGGATGATTGTTTGTTGTTCAGGAATCAACCTATGGTGAATCCGGGATCATGTCAAGAATAAATCGGCCCCGCCGTTGGGCAGGGCCGTGTGATGAGATTAAGCTTCGAAGTCTTCAGCGGTCTCTTCCTGCTGAATGGCGACAGGCTTCTGGCTGTGACTGGCGCGACGTGCTTCTGGTTTATGCGTTTGTTTACTCAGTTGTCGTTCCAGTTTCTGATACATGTCTTTAATCGCTGCATACATGTTTTCCTGTTCAGAGGACGCCACAATATTACCCCCAGGAATGCCGGCTGTTGCTTCCACCTTGAAATGCCGGTTTGGTTCTTTACTTATGACGGCATGTTTGCCAATCAGTGGGACTTGGAAGCGCTCCAGCTTATTGAATTTCTCTTCAATGCGCTCACGGATAGCAGGGGTGACATCAATGTTTTTGCCTGTGACTTCTACTTGCATAGTCTCTCTCCTGTTTTGCTCCCCCTTGGTGGGTTAAGTTCAGATTACGCTTCTCAAACTGAAAAAAAGTGATCTTGATCAACTTTGCAAAGTAAATTAATCCACCAATTTATTTCTGTGATTTGCTCTGCTTTGTGACAAGAAAATGACGACAAAAGCCTTGTCGAGCGGTTCAATATTACGGCAGTATGAAGAAATATCGTGACTGGCGGCCTGTGCTGCTCAGGGATTTTTTTCGGCCTGCAGATCAAGGGTGGCAGAGAAAACCAGAGGCTTGAGTGAAACATGAGGTGCTGAAGTCTGAGCAGGTACAGACCCTGAACGAAAAAAGTTAAACAAAAAACGGCAGCCGGATGAGCTGCCGTTTTTGTTTGCTGAGAATGAAAGAGTGCCTTACGCCGGATTGAGGTCGATCAATCGTTGCGTATGCTGCGCCGGCGTGTCCAGTCCGAGCTTTTCATAAGCGGTCAGCATTAATGGCAGTGATTTCTTGGCTGCTTCTGTGTCTGGATACAGACGCTGGATCTGCTGGCAGCGGTTTATCGCGGCCACCCAAGCCTCCCGGCGGACGTAAAAATCAGCAGTGGCCAGTTCATAATCGGCCAGTCGATTTTTCAAGTAAACCAGGCGGGCTTTGGCATCCGCGGCATACTGGCTTGACGGGTATCGTTCCAGCAGACGTTTGAAATCCCGGAATGCCTGACGGGCCGGTTCCGGATCCCTGTCGTGGCGATCGATGTTAAAAACATCGTGCATAAAGGAGCGATCCTGCGCCATGTGGGTCAGGCCACGCATATAAAGCACCCAGTCCGCTTTTTCGTGCGTAGGATTGAGCCGCGTAAAGCGATCAATGGTGGCTTCACCCAGTGCTAAATCATCATTCTTGTAATACGCGTAAATCAGATCGAGCTGTACCTGCTCCGAGTAAGCGCCAAACGGATATCGGGAATCCAGCGTTTCCAACCGTTCGATCGCTGTGACCCAACTACCACTTTGCAGCGCTTCCTGTGCACTGGAATAAAGCTCGGATGGTGGAATATCCGGGACGACTTCCTCTGTACTGGAACATCCAGAGAGAATCGCAGCGGCAAGAAATGTCGGGATTATCAGGCGTTTCATTACGGCGTCAGTTTCCTTGGTCATAATTTATTTCTGTGATCCATTACGGTCAGAGCCGTTAACGGATACAATGACAGCTAATCTCTGTCATTTTACGCAGCGTTTGAGCTTTAGTCTCACGCTTTTTGAAAAAGTTCTTTATGGCACAGCAAATAGAGTTAAGCAACACAGTAAACGATAGCCAATTAGGTCAGCGTCTGGATCAGGCACTGGCAGAGTTGTACCCGGATTATTCCCGGTCCCGCATCAAAGATTGGATTCTGAACGGCAATGTGAAGGTGGATGGCGAAGTCATTACCAAACCGCGTACCAAGATGATGGGCGGTGAACATCTGAATGTCGTCGCTGAAATCGAAGATGAAGAGCGCTGGATTGCACAGGATATTCCGCTCAACATTGTCTACGAAGATGAGCACCTGCTGGTGATAAACAAGCCGCGGGATTTTGTCGTTCATCCGGGGGCAGGCACCCCGGACGGGACGGTACTGAATGCATTGCTGCATCACTGCCCGTCGCTGGCAGAAGTGCCGCGTGCCGGGATTGTGCATCGTCTGGATAAAGACACCACAGGTCTGATGGTGGTTGCGAAAACCATCCAGTGTCAGACGCGTTTGGTCCGTGCGCTGCAAAAGCGGAAAATCACCCGTGAATACGAAGCCGTTGCTATGGGCAAAATGACCGGCGGCGGTGTGGTGGAGAAACCAATCGGGCGTCATTCAACCAAGCGAACGTCGATGGCCGTGCATGAACTGGGTAAGCCAGCAATCACGCATTATCGGGTTGCAGAGCACTTCCGGGAGCACACGCGCCTGGTGCTGCGTCTGGAAACCGGACGGACACACCAGATTCGTGTGCACATGGCTTATTTGTCTCATCCGCTGGTGGGGGATGCTTTGTATGGGGGACGTCCGCGTCCGCCGCGTCATGCATCACAGGAATTGGTTCAGGCGCTGCGTGCGTTTGACCGTCAGGCACTGCATGCGCGGATGCTGCGATTGGAGCACCCGATCACGGGTGAGCTGATGGAATGGCATGCGAAGACACCGGATGATATGGTGGAACTCGTTGAAATTTTGCGTCAGGACAAACTTGACCACCCAGAGGACGATTACTGAGATGTGGATAACCCCAGACTGGCCAGCTCCGGCACATGTGAAAGCCATGAGTACGACACGCTCCGGCGGTATCAGCCAGGGTCCGTATGAAGGACTGAATCTGGGGGATCATGTCGGTGATGAACCAGCAGCGGTTGCGCATAATCGTCAGTGGTTGCAGCAGCAGCTTGGACTCGTTCATGCGCCTGCCTGGTTAACTCAAACCCACAGTACACTTGTGCTGGATCTGCAAGGGCCGCTTTCTCAGGCCCCGAATGCGGATGCCAGCGTCACCCGTGAATCTGGCATTGCGTGCACAGTGATGACCGCCGATTGTTTGCCGGTATTGCTGTGTGATCGTCAGGGCACGCAGGTGGGAGCGGTGCACGCAGGATGGCGCGGACTGGCTGACGGTATTCTGGAGGAAACGGTCAGGACATTTTCTGCTGAACCCAACCAGATTCTGGCCTGGCTGGGCCCTGCAATCGGCCCGGCAGCTTTTGAGGTGGGTGGTGAGGTCCGCGAGTGTTTTGTATCCGAGCAACCAGATGCCGCATCAGCATTCACGTCCAAAGGTGAGAAATGGCTGGCTGACCTTTATTTACTGGCAAGACTTCGGTTACAGCGAGCGGGGATCACCCAGATCTTTGGCGGGACTGAATGTACCTATGCAGACCCTGCCCGCTTTTATTCGTATCGACGGGATGGTGTGACCGGCCGGCAAGCCAGTTTGATCTGGCTGTCGCAATAATCTTATCCCATCTTAAAAAAAAGCGGCTTCGGCCGTTTTTTATATCCCTACAATTGATGCTTGAAAAGCAACAGCGCCGTAACCATATATCAAGAGAATGACAGGGTCATATTGAGCGTGGAGGACTTATGCGTCTGGACCGGTTTACAAGCAAATTTCAATTAGCGATTTCTGATGCGCAGTCGCTGGCTTTAGGTCGCGATCATCAGTATATCGAGCCCGTACATCTCATGATGGCACTGATGAATCAGGACAGCAGCACCACTCGTCCGTTGCTGACTTTGCTTAATGTCGACATGACTCAGTTGCGTTCCAGCCTGGCTGAACAGTTAGATCGCTTACCCAAAGTGAGCGGAATTGGTGGCGACGTTCAGTTGTCTCACAGCATGGGCGTATTGTTCAACCTATGTGACAAGCTGGCCCAGAAACGCAAAGACAAATTTATCTCTTCCGAATTGTTTATTCTGGCGGCAGTGGATGACAAAGGTCCGCTGGGAGAACTGCTGCGAAAAGTCGGTCTCACGGCTCAGAAGGTTGAAGAAGCCATTGAAAAAATTCGCGGCGGCCAGAAAGTGGATGATCCGAATGCGGAAGAAAATCGTCAGGCTCTCGAAAAATTCACGATTGATCTGACTGAACGAGCTGAGCAGGGCAAACTCGACCCTGTGATTGGCCGTGACGAGGAAATTCGCCGGACCATTCAGGTCCTGCAGCGCCGGACCAAAAACAATCCGGTGCTGATTGGTGAGCCTGGGGTCGGTAAAACCGCCATTGTGGAAGGGTTGGCACAACGAATCGTCAACGGCGAAGTGCCGGAAGGCTTGCGCAATAAGCGTGTGCTGTCTCTGGATATGGGCGCTTTAATTGCCGGCGCAAAATATCGCGGTGAGTTTGAAGAGCGTTTAAAAGCTGTTCTGAATGAACTGGCTCAGGAAGAGGGCAGTGTCATCCTCTTCATTGATGAACTGCATACCATGGTTGGTGCCGGGAAAGGTGAAGGCGCCATGGATGCCGGGAACATGCTCAAACCTGCACTGGCACGCGGCGAACTGCATTGCGTGGGTGCCACAACGCTGGATGAGTATCGTCAGTTTATTGAAAAAGATGCCGCGCTGGAACGTCGTTTCCAGAAAGTGCTGGTGGATGAGCCAAACGTTGAAGATACCATTGCGATTTTGCGAGGCCTGAAAGAACGTTACGCGCTGCATCACCATGTCGAGATTACCGATCCGGCCATTGTTGCGGCAGCCAGCTTGTCTCATCGTTATATTTCTGACCGGCAGTTACCGGACAAGGCCATCGATCTGATAGATGAAGCGGCATCCAGTATTCGGATGCAGATTGATTCTAAGCCTGAATCGCTGGACAGACTTGAGCGCCGGATCATCCAGTTGAAAATCGAACAGCAGGCACTATCGAAAGAAAGTGATGATGCCAGCCAGAAGCGACTGGCTGTGTTGAGCGAAGAGCTGGAAGGCAAAGAAAAAGAATACGCGGAACTGGAAGAAGTCTGGAATGCTGAAAAGGCAGCGCTATCCGGTACTCAGCACATTAAAGCTGAACTCGAGCAGGCGCGTACCGATATGGAAATTGCCCGTCGTGCCGGTGACCTGAATCGAATGTCGGAATTGCAGTACGGCAAGATTCCAGCGCTTGAAAAGCAATTGGACCTGGCGGCTCAGGCCGAAATGCAGGAAATGACGTTGCTGAAAAATCGGGTCACGGATGCTGAAATCGCGGAAGTCTTGTCCCGTCAAACGGGGATTCCTGTATCCCGAATGCTGGAAGGCGAACGGGATAAGCTCCTGCGGATGGAAGAAGCGCTCCATGCCCGGGTGATTGGTCAGGATGAAGCGGTCAGCTCTGTATCCAATGCGATTCGTCGCAGCCGTGCTGGTCTTTCCGATCCGAATCGTCCGATTGGTTCATTCCTGTTCCTTGGCCCGACCGGGGTGGGGAAAACCGAGCTGTGCAAGGCGCTGGCTAACTTCATGTTCGACAGTGATGACGCCATGGTGCGTATTGATATGTCAGAGTTCATGGAGAAACACTCCGTTGCCCGGCTTGTTGGTGCACCTCCGGGTTATGTTGGCTATGAAGAAGGCGGATATCTGACCGAAGCGGTTCGCCGGCGTCCTTATTCCGTCATTTTACTGGATGAAGTAGAAAAGGCGCATCCGGACGTGTTCAACATTTTGCTGCAGGTGCTCGATGATGGCCGTCTTACTGACGGACAGGGCAGAACGGTCGACTTCCGTAACAGCGTTATCATCATGACATCGAATCTGGGGTCAGATCGGATTCAGGAGCACTTTGGTGAGCTTGATTATGATGGCATCAAACAGTTGGTGATGGACGTTGTGGGTCATCACTTCCGCCCGGAGTTCATTAACCGTGTCGATGAAACCGTTGTGTTCCACCCTCTGGGTGATAAACACATCAAAGATATCGCACGAATTCAGATTGGTCGCCTGAGCGATCGGCTGGAGGAAAAAGGCTTTGAACTGAAAGTAGAAGATTCTGCGTTGGATTTGATTGCAAGTGCAGGTTTCGATCCGGTTTATGGGGCTCGACCACTGAAACGAGCAATCCAGCAATACATTGAAAACCCATTGGCGCAGGATATTCTTTCCGGGAAATTAACCGTTGATAAGCCAATTGTGCTGGCCGCCAAGGATGAGCATATCTCTGCCAGCCAATAAAATCGTGATACTAAAGTAAGAAAAGCCTGCTCGATTGCAGGCTTTTTTGTATCTCCCGTTTCTGTTTTGTGTGTTTTTTAATCGCAAACTTGATGTTTGTTCAAAAAGAAACCTATTGAAATTTATTTGTGATTTTACGCTTGCCAAGGTGCGCGAACTCTCTATAATGCCGCCTCACTGACACGGAGAACGGCGCTTACAGTCAAGCCCATGTCAGAAGCTCTTTAACAATTTGACCATGCAATCTGTGTGGGCACTCGACAATGATACAGTCAAAAGATTTTATCAGTGAAC
>NZ_JAUORR010000039.1:0-26787 GCF_030547945.1 Photobacterium sp. 1_MG-2023
AGGAAGCGGCACGCAATGAGCAGCAGCAAGATCCTATTGATACTGAGTTTGATTCTATTGGGGATGGGAACCATGACAATTTATAAGCCGCGCGGCATTCGTAACAACAATCCGGGCAACCTTGAGGACAACGGCACCGCATGGCAGGGCCGGGTCGGCAATGATGGCCGCTTTGTGATCTTCGACAGACCGGAGAACGGCATCCGGGCACTGGCCCGAACGCTGAAGACCTACCGCAACCGCCACGGCCTGACCACAGTGCGGGGCATCATCAATCGCTGGGCGCCGCCCGTGGAGAATGACACCACCGCCTATGTGAACCACGTCGCCGGGGCGCTGGGCGTGACGCCGGACACCTCATTATCAGAGGCGGAAACCATGGACATGGTGCCTCTGATTATCCGCCATGAAAACGGCATGCAGCCCTACAGCGACCGGGTGCTGAAGGCTGGCATTCAGGCGGCGTAATGCTGGGTGCATTGATGAGCCTCATCACGGGCGGGGTGGCGGCATGGCAGCAGCACAGCCAGAACCGGGCGGAAGCCCTGAAGCGCAAAGACGAGCTGGCGCAGGCCAAGCACGCCGCCCGGCTCAAGCGGCTGGAGTATGGCGACGAGCAAGCGGCCAATCTGGACGAGCTGAGTCTCAAGGGCCGGGGCTGGAAAGATGAATTCATCCTGCTGGTTGTGTTCACGCCCTTGGTGCTGTGCTTCGTACCGGACTATGCGGTGTATGTGGATGCAGGTTTTCAGGCGCTCAGAAGCATTCCAGAGCCGTACTGGTATGTAGTCGGGGCTATCGTCGTCGACGTGCTGGGAATGCGCTCTATGGTGCGCTACCTGCTCGAATTCTTTTCACACAAATTCAGAGGGAAACCGACTTGATAGAAATACTGCAACAACTGACCGCGATGGGCTTACCGCCAACCATGATCGCGCTGCTCATCGTGCTGTACAAGCAGGACAAGCGCCTGACAATACTGGAAACGAACGTACAACTGGGGAAAAAGCATGGCTAAGACAGGACTGAAAAGTAACGGCACACTGAAGAAAGGCTACCGCTTTGCGAAAGGTGGCCGGGTGGTGAAAGCGAAGAATGCGACAGTGAAGCGGAAGGATATACAGAAGTGAAAACAGCCCGCTATCAAGCGGGCTGTTTTCATCTTAGATAGCTTAACTATCTAAGATTTTTGAATTATAGGCTTGGGTCAGATAGCTCATTTCAAGTTGTGATTCAGGAAGACAATTAAGCCTCTTACTAATTTTTGGCTCAAGTGTAATTAAACTAGAGCAACCGCCAAGTGCGGCTCCCAAAATGGTTGTTGGTAAACTTTCAGATATAGCGGCAAAACATATAGCTCCCTTTGCTGCATTACCTAGTACGCTGGATAAGTTATTTGAACCAATGTTTAATTTTATACCTTCAAATCTTATTAGGTTTCCGAATCTGTGTCTTGATTTTCCTTTGATTTCCGCCGTGATTTTTTCTAAGTCGTTAGTAGCGAGTTCTATTGAATATTGATTGGCTTCGCCAGCTTGTGATACATAATGTGTTAATTTATCAATTGAACTCTTTAATTCACTGAATAAATGTGAGTTATCAGATTTGAATCGTACTATTTTTTTAATTGAAGCGTTGTGAGCAGGAACAGGAAGTTTGTTGTGTAATTCCATTTGAACACAATGTGTATCAGTTGAACTTTCTGGATTCGCGAGAAATTTTCGATATGACTGTTGTGGGGTCCATAAAACATCTGGCTTTTCTCTTAATGCTCGTTTAAGAGAAGTCTCTTGATAGTTTACAAAGTTATCAGCCCAGTTGATATCATGGTCTGACCGCAAGCTGTATGCATGCTCCTCGACGAAAAATTGTTTGCAGTCATCCGGTAATTCTTGAATGTCTTTGAACAGAATTCCAGCATCTTCTAAAATGATTTCATCTTTAGTTCTTTTCCACATTGGTAATGCAGCTGATACAGGCTGGATTACATAATCCCAATATAAGCAAAAGAATTGAATTTGTTTTTTTCTCAACTGGACATGAGGTATGTATATATCACCGTTAAGGTCTTCAAATTCAGGACAAAAAACAATTCCTCTTTCTTTTGTCATAAGTCAACTCCTAATGAATGAAAAAACTGAGAAAATGGCGATAAATAACTTAAGAAAATCTACAATGAGTATACTTGAACACGGTGCTTGAAGTAATCAACAAATTTCATGAACCTGATGTATTCATGTCAGGTTACACTCGGAGGTGTGAGGACGTTACGTAAACTAAGATTTTTTCTTCCTCTGGTGGTGTGCATCCGGGATCATAAAAAGGCTCATTGCTTTATTTTTGCGATGTGAGTTAAACGTGCACAACTGCATATGTATGAATCATAGAATATTCAAGCTACTATTGTCCTTTGTCTGTCCTACTCTATCCATGATGTAAGTAGAGCTAAAAGGGCTGTTTAGGCCCGATTTCAGAGAGAAAGTGTGGTCATAATGTGGTAATTAATTTGTTTATATCATTTAAAAACAACAGCTTACACTTTAAATGAAGGCGCTTTACGCGCCTTGTGCTTTATCGAAACGCTAACCGCCTGTTGTTCTCTCTAGAAATGTCAAAGCTGCCCCAATCATTTCAATAAACATCAAAACATCCATGTCAGAAATCTTTACATCTGAAGCCGGGTTCGGCCACATCAAGTCATACAGATATTCTCCGGTGGATTCAGCTTCCAGAAAAGTGATGTTGACAACCCATTGTTCTTACAGCAAACGGCATGGACATATTGGTGTTTTTCTTATTCCTGAGAGCGACGTCACTGCTGATGGCACGCGCCTTGATTGAACTGTTTCGTACACAACAATGTTGTCTTGGGGAAGTGGAGAAGTACCATGAATAAGTTCAGTAAATATGCGTTATACAGTGCAATGATGTTGGCCGGTGCTCAAGCGAGTGCAGCCATTGTACAGGTCGATTTCGGAGATTTTACCGGTTCCTGGGTGAACACCACTGCGACAAGTGGGAGCGGCCAGCCGGTCGCATCGGGCGATGGAACAAGTAATCCACTGTTACGCTGGGGGGTTCCGTTTAACACGGGCGGCCCGCAAAGTGGTTATGATTTTGACGCCGTCACAGGGTTTTCCACAGCTTTTGATACCGACACCATGATGAGCCCGGATTTCCAGCTGGGGATGTTTACACATCGTAATAATATCATCTTAGGCGATGGTGCAAGCTTGCTCTCGACCGATCTGATGCTGAGTACCACAGTCACCATTGACGGTGGCACACCCATTAACCTTGATTTTGTCTTCAGTTTTACGCATAACGAAACGCCCAACGGGGCCGACCCTTGTGCAAATGGGGGGGCAAATGGCTCGGGTGTGAATATCAATGGCTGCGCCGATATCATCACGGTGACAACCGCTGATTTCACCGATGTGGTGACGGTGAATGGCATCAACTATACGATCAATATTCAGGGCTTTCTGGCAAATGGTGGGTTTGCGACTGGTTTTGAAACCATTGAAGAAAATATTAATACCGCAGTAATCATCGCGAATATTTCTGCCACGGACGTCGGCGTGCCTGTACCAGAGCCTGCCAGCATTGCGTATCTGGGAACGGCGTTATTGGGTCTGGCCGCGATGCGTCGCCGGGTGAATCAAAAACGCAAGTAGGATCCTGTGCTACAGCGGATTGGAAGAAAAGGCGCAAAGGCGCCTTTTCTTTTGGATGGCCGGCTCTGAGCATCTCAGATGGTCGCTGTGGACTCGATCAGAATGGCGTCGTGGCGCCAGTATTCTAAATCGCAGTCAATCAGATGACCGTGCTGATCGTAGTTGACCCGTTCCACAAACATGGCAGGTGTCCCTGAGGTGGCGCGCAAGTGATGCGCTGTTTCAGCCATCAGAGAGGTTGACCGGACCCGAAACCGGGTTTTGGAATAGATCACGCCGTATTGCTCGCGATAGGTTGTGGTGAGCGAGTCCGTAATATTGTGTTCAAAGAGATCCGGGAAATGCTGGGGTGAGATAAAGTTGGTGACAACAACAACGGGCCGCTCATCTAAAAAACGCAACCGATCTATCCGGTACACTTCGGTCAGTGGCTTCACATTCAGTAAAGATGCCGCACGGCGGCTTGCCGGAACACGCTTGGCTGATAATAGCTCTGAGCGGGCTCTCCGTCCCTGAGATGCTGCCATGGCCGGAAAATCCGTGGTGTAGGTTGGATCGTAAATCAGCGGATCAGGCGAGACAAACCAGCCACGACGATCTTCCCGGTAAAGTTTGCCTTCTGCTTCCAGCAACGCCAGTGATTCACGCAGCGTCACGCGCGTTGTACTGAAAGACTCTGCCAACTTTCGTTCCGCTGGCAGTTTATGCCCGCCGGAGAGGAGGCCCGCATCAATCTGCT
This sequence comes from Photobacterium sp. 1_MG-2023, assembly GCF_030547945.1. NCBI lineage: Bacteria > Pseudomonadati > Pseudomonadota > Gammaproteobacteria > Vibrionales > Vibrionaceae > Photobacterium > Photobacterium sp. 1_MG-2023. The sequence continues at coordinate 4,417 of NZ_JAUORR010000039.1, forward strand.
CGTTAATGGCTTCCATGATTTTTAGATATTGCACGTTTAATTATCCTGTTCCGACTATTTCTTGCGGTTCGATATGATAGGCGCTCATGGCCGTTTGTCATGAGCGCAGTCTGTTCAGCATGCTCAGATTTTAACGTTTTCGCCAGGCTTGAGTGTAGCGGTCACTGATTTTACTGGCAGCAAGGTGAAGTAATTTCATTCCGGCTGCTGTGAGTAGAATCATCACCGCCATTGCTGCCGCAGCCCCGGTCTGACCTGCATCGTCCATATTCAGCACCGAGACCGATGCTGGTATGGTATCGGTCGCGTAGAGAAAGACAATGGCCGACGTTGTGGTCATCGCATTGACAAACAAATACGCGGCGATATCCAGAATGGCAGGCATGCAGACCGGAACAGTGACTTTCCAGAACGTTTTGAACTGCGACACATTCAAAGAAGCTGAAATGGCTTCAATTTCGCCCGGTAACTGCTTCAGGGCTGTCAGCGCCGTCATATGGCCCACGGTGTAGTAATGGGTGACGGTATTCACAACCAGAATGGTCAGGGTGCCATACAACCAGGACAGGGGATTCTCGCTGTGGTTGAAAAAGAAAATGTAACCCAGACCAAGGACCATACCCGGCACAGCCATCGGCAGAATTGCCAGCATGTGCAGCAGATTTCTCAATGGGGCAAAGCTGCGGCCTTTTTCAATGCAGTAAGCACAGGTAAAAATCACCCCTGTCCCGATCAGGGCGACAGCAGCGGCCAGTTTCAGGGAATTGAAATAGGGAGCCCAGCCATATGTGCTGAATTCTGCAAAGTTGTAGTTGTTAAGGCTCAGAGAGGTGTCCCAGGGCCAGAAAGTGACCAGAGAACCATAAACGGCCATGCCAATGATCGCCAGAATTGCCAGCGCAATGACGGTACAAAACACCAGGCAAAACCCATCCCGCAGGTGGTTCGGCTCAGGATGATAGGCAACTGAGCGAGCATCAAACAGATTCTGCTGTTTTTTCTGAACCCAGCGATCCCCGGCGAAAGCCAGCAGAGCCGGGAGTAAGAGCACGACAGAGGTCACGGCCCCCATGGCGAAGTTTTGCTGGCCGACGACCTGCTTGAAAATGTCTGTGGCCAGCACGTTGTAATGACCGCCAATGACTTTGGGGACACCAAAATCACAGACCACCAAAGTGAACACAACAATCAAAGCGCTGATCAGACCAAATTTCGCTCCAGGCAGGGTGACCAGAAAGAAAGTCCGGATGGGCGAAGTGTTGAGTGTTTTTGCCGCTTCATACAGGCGGGCATCGGACGTTTTGAGTGAGGTTGTCACAATCATCAGTGCGTGAGGAAAAGTCCAGAAAATCAGGCCGATGGCAATCCCAATCGGACCGTAAATACTGTGTCCCATCAGGATGTCTTTGGCGATGCCCTGATTACCGAACAGATAGATCAGGCTAATTGCTGGCAGCAATGAGGGTGCAAGGATCGGCGCAGAACCGATGATGGTGAACAGGCCTTTCAGCGGCATACAGCTCCGGGTCAGCGCATAAGCGTAACCAAAAGCGAGGACGCCGACGAAAACAGTGACAGTACCGCCAATGACCAGCGTATTTTGCAGGGACAGCCATAACGCAGGTGAAGCAAAGTATTCTGCAAAATTCGCCAGGCCGACAAACTCACCGTCTTCGTTTTCGATACTTTTTTGCAGCATGGCCAGCAAAGGGGCAACGATGAACAGGGCCATCAGACCGGCGAAGCCAGTCAGCAGTATCCCGAGTGTCAGGTTATCCCTGCCGAAGCTGTGTCTCAGGTGGATAAGGGACTGAAACAGACCCGGTTTCACGGCAACTTGCGAGTGTGTCAGTTGAATCATGATCGTGTCCTGTTATTGGCTTTTTCGGTAAATCTGCGTGTGTTTTTCTGCAATATGAAGGTGCAGATAATGACCCCGGCTCAGGCCAAGTTGCCGGGTTTCCCGAATCGGCACGTCCACTTTGATGCTCGGCAGACGATGTGCGCCCTGAAGCTGGCAGTCGGCGCGCATAAAGGTGCCCTGAAACTCAAGGTCTTTCACCTGGACCAGTATGCTGCTGTCGCTTTGCTCTCCGGCTGGCAGAAAATGTAAATCTTCCGGGCGTAACCCCAGCTCGACCTGTTCGCCGCGTTTCAATTGCTCTGCCGGTAAAGGTAACAGTGTTTCACCCACTCGCATCTGATGTTCACTCACCACAGAGGCGGGCAGGAAGTTCATCTGACCGACAAACTCGGCGACAAAGCGGGAAGCCGGATACTGATAAATTTCCTGCGGCGTTCCTACCTGTTCAACACAGCCGTGATTCATCACCACAATCCGGTCTGCCATTGCCAGGGCTTCTTCCTGATCATGGGTCACCATGATGGTGGTAATGCCCATCTGTCGCTGTAAGCGGCGAATTTCTTCGCGCAGGTGTCCCCGAACTTTTGCATCCAGCGCCGAGAGGGGTTCATCAAGTAGTAATAATCCTGGCGATAATGATAAGGCCCGGGCCAGTGCAACCCGCTGCTGCTGACCACCGGAAAGCTGGTTCGGATATTTGTGTCCGGCGTTGGGCAGGGCAATGGTTTCCAGCCATTGCGTCACAATGTCGGCCACTTCTGATACCGATTTGCCCTGATTGCGGAGCCCCAGACTGAGATTTTCGCTCACGGTCAGGTTCGGAAATAAGGCATAGGATTGAAACACAATGCCAAAGTCACGCTTTTCCGGCGGCAGGAAAGTAATGTCTTGTCCCGCTTGCTCTATGGTGCCGGAACTTGCCAGATCCAGACCGGCAATGGCCCGCAGCAGGGTAGTTTTTCCGCAGCCGGACGGCCCGAGAAAACAGATAAATTCGCCTTTGTTCATTTCAAGCGAGATGTTTTCCAGCGCAGTAAACTGGCCGAACTGTTTTCCGACATGCGAGATTTTCAGGTAAGTTTCCATAGCAAAATCATTTCTCTATTTGGTATATACCAAACTTAGGTGGCGTGAGTGACACTTCGATGACAGAAGCTTGACGAAAAAAAGACAACGGATGTCCCGTTGTGCGCCAAATCAAAAAATAAAAAAACAGCCAGTCAATACTGGCTGTTCTGATGTCTACGGTGAGGGATGATTAAGAACGCGGCTCAGATTTCGCGTCGAACTTCTCAGACCAGGTTTTCAGCACAGCTTCGCGGCTGACTGCCATTTTCGAAAAGTCCATTTTCACCATGGCCTGCTGAACATTCGGGTAGTTTTTCACGGGCTTGTTCACTTCCTGATGACCCACGACCGGATAAAACTCGTTGTAAAGTTTGTTGGCGTCTTTCGACAGCGACCAGTCCACCAGACGTTTCGCCGCATCGGATTGCGTATTGACCAGACCGACTGCTTCGGCTTCCCAGCCTACACCGCCTTTCGGCAAGATGATGTCGATCGGTGCGCCCTGAGATTTCAGTTTGGCGCCGCGGATGGCCATGGAAATCCCGATGGCGACTTCACCCATGCCTGCCTGAACACAAGGTTTAGAGCCCGAGTGGGTGTAATGAGCAATGTTTTTGTCCAGCTGTGTCATGTAGTCCCAGCCTTGCTGATCACCCATAGTTTGTAACCAGGCAGAAACCTGCATATAGCCGGTCCCGGAAGACGCCGGATTTGGCATCGCAATCTGGCCTTTGTATTCAGGCTTCAGCAGATCTTCCCAGGATGCTGGCTTTTTCAGGCTGAGCTGCTTGGCCACTTTTTCGTTAAAGCAAACCGCATTGAAAAAGGCATCGTTCCCGAACCAGGCCGGGTTTGCTTGCGGGTCAATCAGATTGGCATGAATTTTCTTCAGGTCTTTTGGCTGATAAGGCTTCAATACCCCTTCTTCTTTCAGCAGGGCCATGGAAGAACCCGCCAGACCCCAGACCACATCTGCTCGCGGGTTGGATTTTTCAGCCAAAAGCTTGGCTGTCATGATGCCGGTTGAATCGCGCACCCATTTGATTTCAATGTCTGGGTTTGCCTGTTCAAATCCTTTTTTAAACTTCGCCAGCATGTCTGTTTCGAATGCGGTGTAAACCGTTAATTCCTCGGCTGCAAACGTTTGTGTGCTGGTCAGCGCCATCAGCGCGGTCAGTGGTGCAACAAGCCATGTCTTTTTCATTGATTCATCCTAAAGGTCAATTTGGTCTGTACCAGATTTGTTCAACACGGCAAATGCTAGGCGGGCTTTGTGACAATTCTATGATTTGTAGATGTCAGTTTTATGAGCCTGATGTGATCGTGATCCAGCGCAAATTCGCGCGAAAGATCGCCGAACATCTTCATTATGAATCTTTTATGAAGACTTCTTCCGGTCCGTTTACAACATGGCGAGCGCCTCGTTATAGTGCGTCGTGAATCTGGTATAGTCCAAATGGAAGAGACAATGGCACACTCTGATAATCAATATCTGCTTCTGACTCCGGGCCCACTCACGACTTCTCGCACCGTGCGCAAAGCCATGCTGAAAGACTGGTGTACCTGGGACGATGAATACAACCTGGGCGTTGTTCAGCATATCCGTCAGCAATTGGTTCAGCTTGCAACCTGCCACGACGGATATACCAGCGTGCTCATGCAGGGCAGCGGTACAGCGTCTGTTGAGGCAACTCTGGGTACTGTCATCCCGGCAGACGGTCGTTTGCTGGTGATCAACAACGGTGCCTATGGTGCCCGGATCGCACAAATTGCTCAGGTTCTGAATATTCCCCATCTGAATTGGGATCTGGGGGAGGTCAGTCAGCCGGATCTCGACGCATTGTCGCAATTGCTGACAGAGCAGCCAGAAATCACCCATGTGGCGATGGTTCATTGTGAAACCACCACCGGCATGCTGAACCCGCTCGAAGCTGTGGCACAGCGGGTGAAAGCTGCCGGAAAAGTCATGATTCTGGATGCTATGTCCAGCTTTGGTGGAATGCCGATGGATATGGGCGAGCTGGGAATCGATTTTCTGATCAGTTCGGCGAATAAATGTATTCAGGGAGTACCGGGATTTGGTTTCGTGATTGCCCGGCGCGCGTTGCTTGAATCATGCAAAGGTCAGGCGCGTTCGCTGAGTCTGGATCTTTATGATCAATGGCATTGTATGGAAGCGAATCATGGCAAATGGCGGTTTACGTCGCCGACCCATACGGTCCGCGCTTTTGCCCAGGCCCTGACGGAACTGGCCGGGGAAGGCGGTGTGTCTGCCCGCTACCAGCGCTATCACACCAATCAAACCACGCTGGTGAAAGGCATGCAGAAACTTGGTTTTGACTGCCTGCTGGATGAAACCCTGCATTCTCCGATCATCACCTCGTTTTATTCTCCGTCATCCCCGTCTTACAACTTCAAGCGATTCTATGACAGCCTGAAAGCCAGGGGATTTGTGATCTATCCGGGCAAAGTGTCGGATGCGGACTGCTTCCGGATCGGGAATATCGGTGATGTGCATCCGGCAGATATTGAACGCCTGCTCACGGCAATTGAAGCATCGATGTACTGGACTGCAGAAACGGCTGAGGCAGGAGAAAAGGCATGAGCCAAACGTCCGGTTTGAGCCAGCGTGCACATGCCTGCGAAGGCGACACGAATACGTCGCCTTCAAGAGCCCGCTGGACGGAGACCCATGCCGATCCTGCGACACAGCAACTGCTGACAGAAGACAGCCAGTATTTTTTGCATCAGGCCATGTCGACACCCTGTCTGGATGCGCTGGCAAGCGCGGATGGTATTTATCTGACGGATGTTGCCGGAAAACAGTACATGGATTTTCATGGGAACAACCTGCATCAGTTGGGATACGGGCATCCTGAAGTGCTTGCCGCGATTCAGAAACAGCTCGCGACATTGCCGTTTGCGCCGCGTCGCTTTACCCATCAGACCGCAGTGGATTGCGCCAAAGCGCTCACTCGGGTGGCCGGTGGGGAGCTGAACCGGGTGCTTTTTGCTCCTGGGGGCACCTCGGTGGTTGGCATGGCGCTTAAACTTGCGCGTTACCTCACTGGCAATGCCAAAGTGGTCTCGTTGTGGGATTCATTTCATGGCGCATCGATGGATGCGATTTCTGTCGGCGGGGAAGCCTGTTTCCGTGAAGGCATGGGACCGCTGATGGCCGGGGTCGAGCGGATTCCGCCACCCGTTCGTTACCGGGGTGCGTTGCCATCACCGGACGGTTCAGATCTGCATTATGCCGATTACCTGGCGTATGTGATTGAAAAAGAAGGCGGTGTCGGGGCATTTATTGCTGAAGGGGTGCGCAATACCGACGTGCAGGTGCCCAGTCAGGCCTACTGGCAGCGCGTGCGGGACATCTGCGACCGGCATGGGGTCATGCTGATTATTGACGATATCCCTAATGGCATGGGACGGACCGGTCACTGGTTCACCCATCAGGCATTCGGGATAGAGCCGGACATTCTCTGTATCGGGAAAGGTCTGGGGGGCGGCGTTGTGCCCATGGCGGCCATGCTGACCAAAGACAAACACAACCAAGCCACTCAGATATCACTCGGGCATTACACCCACGAGAAAAGCCCGATTGGCTGTGCTGCCGCGCTGGCCACGATCCAAGTGATCGAGCAGCAAAACCTGTTACAGAAAGTCCGGGACGATGCGACTTATATTGCTGATCGATTGCAGGTTATGAAAGCGAAATACCCGCTCATCGGCGATGTTCGCGGTATCGGCTTACTGTGGGGGATTGAGCTGGTGGAAGACCGGGTCACCAAAAGCCGTGCTTTTGCCGCCGCAGAGAAGGTGATGTATCGCTGCCTGGAGCTGGGGATGAGCTTTAAGGTGTCGCAGGGCAATGTTTTGCAACTCAGTCCGCCGCTGATTATTTCCCGCGAAGCACTGGTTCAGGCGCTGGACTGGGTCGAGCAGGCTATTGCAGAAGAGCGCCAACTTTAACTTAGCAAGCTGACAACATTCAGTATTTGATGAATAAGAGAGAGAAACATGAAACAAGTGCAAGCCGTCATTTTCGACTGGGCCGGAACCGTGGTTGATTTTGGTTCATTTGCGCCAACCACCATTTTCGTGGAAGCGTTCAAGCGCGAATATGATTTCGATATTTCACTGGCAGAAGCGCGGGTACCCATGGGGCTTGGCAAATGGGATCACATTCAGGCGGTGGGCGCGTTACCTGAAGTGGCCGCACGCTGGCAGGCGCAATTTGGCCGGGAAATGACGCGGGAAGACATCGATAACATCTACCAGACTTTTATGCCGTTGCAGGTTGCCAAGGTTGCCCAGCATGCGGATTTGATTCCGGGGACGCTCGATGTGGTCAGTCACCTGCGGGAACACGGAATCAAAATGGGTTCCTGCTCCGGCTATCCACGTGTGGTGATGGATGAATTACTCCTGGCTGCGGAAGCGAATGGCTTTAAACCCGATTACGTGGTGGCAACCGATGACCTGGCTGCCGGTGGGCGTCCGGGGCCGTTCATGGCATTGCAGAACGTGATTGCATTAGGCATCCAAGATGTTGCCGCCTGCATCAAAGTCGACGACTCCGTCCCAGGGATCGAAGAAGGGCACAATGCGGGAATGTGGACGGTGGCACTCTTGCTGTCTGGTAATGAAGCGGGCCTGACAGAACAGGAATTCCTGAATGCATCTGAATCAGCACTGGACTCAGCCAGAGCAAAAGCGAAGAATGCATTTGAACGTTCTCATGCACATTATCAAATCGACACCATTGCTGATTTACCTGCAGTCATTGTTGAGATTAATCGACGTTTAGCGGCAGGGGAGCGGCCTTAATCTGGTTTTGATGACTTAACTCTCCCTTTTTTGCCAGACAGTTCAGGAATGACTTGCGTTTTTAACTGCTGAGCTGTCTGGTTCCCATCTCTTTATTGCACTTAATTTGTTTCCTGAATTTTTAGGTCTCGTCTGACCAAATGAGTGCAAATGCATGATTTTTAAACATCATTCTCTCTCCGAATTGATGACGCACGACGTTGCTTATCGTGAAGGAAAACTTTTAATAGATTGTTTTTATTCAATATTTTATAGATCTCTTCGTGTTTTATTTGAATGCTTATTGAGTTTGGCTTAGATATTGCTGTGTCATTCTGATTCTTTGAGCAACAGGGAATGCGATGAAAAAGTAAATGAAATGTAAATGTTTTGTATGAAATACAACGTGATTGTCTCGAAGATTGTGCGAACAGCTCAGAAACAGACAAATTACAAAGCGTGAGTGGTTGTTTAATTAACGTGCAATTCATGTTAATCAAGTGTTTTTTCAGTATTTTTTAATTGCTGCAAAGCAAGAAAAAGTAAGATCACGCGCAAAAAATTGAAGAGATAAAAAAGTAAGCAGGACTGGATGATTATATAGTGTGTGGCACTCGTCCAATTTACTTTAGCTTGCAGATTTATGCTGTTGAATTCTTGTGAAGGATAATTATGAAATCATCAGTGGAAGCCCAACAAGCGAAAGAGATTGTGTTTGATTACACCTCCTTTCTGTCTGTGTTGTGTCATTACAGACCAACGTTGTGGGATGCATTCAAAGTGATGCTGCCTGCACTGGAATTTTCCTGGGGCAGGACTTATGGCTCGTACTCGAGTAAAACCGAGCGCTTACAGAGCCAGGCACTGAAGGTGCTGTCGACCAATACCAGTGATGTGAACAATCTGATTCGATTGTTGAGACTGGCGCGAATGGAGCAGATATCCGAACTGAATGTCTGCCTGCCTTATGCACTGGATGAAACACAGCTGGCTTTGATTCAGGAAAAAGCTTCCTGTGAGATTCAGGAAATCGGAAGTCATGGAGAGCAGTTACATATCCGATTGAATCCGCTCTGAAGCGGAACGGACAATCGCTCTTCGAGAAAAACGCCTGTATAGCAAGTTTTGTTGTACAGGCGTTTTTCATTGATACCAGTCAGCAGGCTGTGACGGTGGCACGGGTTTATTTACTGTGTGGCTTTCAGTGTAGCAGTGGATTGTGCGTACTTCGGCGGATGACGAATGCCATGGCGTTCCCGTGAATCGCCGCTTCATGGATGGTCCGGTTGCAATAGTCACGGACGTCACCGCAGGCAATGACTGCACTGCAATTCCCCATTTGCAATGCTTTGGCCATGAGCGCCTGAGTTTGTTGCCCATCTTTTTTATTGAGCAGGATGACTTTATTGAGATCGACGCTTGCGCTTTTCAGCAGATTGCGATCCAACAATGCATCATGACCAATGAACATGATCCAGCGGTTCTGCGCACTGGCTTGTTTCAGCAACCGGAGTAAATAGGCCAGTTGGGCTTGTTCTTGATCGCAGAAACTGACTTCAATCGGATATTGAACCTGGATGGAACTCAGGGGAGAAGCGGGTGACAGAAACGTTGATTTATACACCTGAGAAGCGGTCACCGATTGGAAGCTGTCTAATTGTGCTGTCATGAGAGTTCCATCCTCTGAAAAAATTCACCGAATAGTGTGTATCTGTACATGCTGTATGCTTATACAGTAGTTTTCTTCCTCAGGGGTTGCAAGCTTTTTTTTCGGGAACACTTCACATTTTGGCTCGGGGTTCAGGGTGGGGTTGTGCGCCATCTATGTATAAGATTCTGTAAATTAAGTAAAATTTACTTTGTTGTTCGTTTGGGTTCGTTTTCCGGTGAGCCTGTCATTCAGTCTGAGGTTGACGCGGGAAACGCAGAGATTGGCGTTTATACAGTAGTTCATACAGTGGTTGATACAGTAGACTGAGTGATAAACAACAGTGTGAGAGGATGTTTGCCCAATGAAAAAACAAACCCGATTCGCGGCGACAAAGGTTACAGGGATCTTTCTTTTGTCTGTAAACCTGTTCACGGTCGGCTGCAGTGAACCTTTCGCCATTTCGGCTGAGCCCGTGAAGGATGTTGATCAGATAGACATCAATGATCGGGTCTTAAATGTCTATTGCCCTCGTGGTATTTGTCAGTTTGAACTCAGCACCAACCAGGAAACGGATTTGGTGGTGAACATGTTTTACGGCGAGGAACAGCCTTTTACCAAGATTGAAGGCGTGAGCGTGACCGGTGCAGCAGGCTCCAGTCTCAGTGTCGAAAGTCAATCTCAGTTTAAAATGCTGATTCAACCCCAGAAAACACCGGTTCGGGTGCAGGTGATTGACTATTACCGCTGAGGTGATTGGGCTTTGTTTGATGCTGGCGAGTAACCAAAATCTTAAATAAGTGAATGATTTGTTATCGATTCTTTGGGGGATTTGAGCCTTTTTGGTGGATTCATTGCGATTTTGATAGCACCAGACTGATTTGTGTTAGCAATAGCCAAATTCATTCGCGGATGGCTTGATTTCGGGGGGATTGAACAGTAGTATCCGCACCTCTTTTTTGTGTGGTGGTGTATATGAGCAGATTTGAGTGCCTTGAGAGAATTGTCGATGAATACCGCAAGAAGGTTCGTGACTCAGAATTCAATAAGCAAAACGACAGTGAAGTTGCGAAAGTCCTGGTTTTACTTGTAGGGAACTCAATGTTCAACCTGGCAGATGAATTTGCAGAGTGGGTTAACCGTGGTGGTGATCGCAGCTATGGCGGCAAGTTTTTTGTGTCGAAACAATTGATGACACTGCTTGAGCCTGTCACTTTCCGTGGCGTGACTGTTCGTCGCGATTCTATCAAACTGTTCCGTATCGGTTGATATCCGTCTCGCATACAGAAATAAAAAACGGATTCGCCGCTGGCTTGCTGGTGGCTCAAAGAGGATGCTTCGGCATCCTTTTTTGCATGTATTTGTCGCCAGAAGTGACTTGGCAACGGCTGGATCTCCGGGATGAAATATGGTCTGATACGGCCCATTATCTGTAAATCGTGATTGAGAGAGCATCCATGGATTCAGAATTTTGGCACAACCGCTGGGCTGAAAACCGAATTGGTTTTCATTTGAGTGAGACGAATCCTGTATTACCGCAATTCTGGCCACAATTGGGCATCAGCCGTGATGAAACCGTATTTGTCCCGATGTGTGGAAAATCACTGGATCTGACCTGGCTTGCAGAGCGCCATCATCAAGTCATTGGGGTAGAACTGAGTGAGATTGCAGTCCGTGCCTACTTTTCTGAGCACCTTTATATTCCGACAGTGACAACGCTGGGAAATGGCCACACGCTGTATGAGTTTGATGAAGTCCGGATTTATTGCGGGGACTTTTTTACAGCGCCTGTTCCACCTGTTGATGCAGTCTATGACCGGGCAGCACTTATCGCGATGCCTGAAAAAATGCGGGAAAGTTATGTTCAGCATTTGCTGTCACGGGTGAAACCGGGCGGGAAAATTTTGCTGGTGACACTCGATTACCCACAACAGGAAATGTCTGGCCCGCCATTTAGTGTGCCCGTTCCTGAAGTTGAACTGCTGTTCAAAGGCTGCAATATCAAGCATCTGTCTCGTGAGGATGCGGACGCTTCACACCCAAGAATGCAGCAGGGATTATCCCGCTTTGCTGAAGAAGTCTGGCTGATTCAGACACCTGCTTAAACCGCTGCATTTGCGTGTTTGCTCACAGATCAAACAACCTTGCTGTCAGCCGGGAATTTTGAAGATTAGGCTTATTCCATCAATACTTTATACCAATCGCAGTAAATCACTGGTCATCCTAGCTTGTTAAAATGCTCGATAACTGTGTTAGATTTTTTGATTGTAGAATCACTACTGATCTAAAAAATCTGCCTTGTTCTCAAACATTTTTCCTGCGCTATTTTTGATCACTGACTGACTTTGATTGGTATTAGCCTCTCATGTAAGAGGCAGGATGGAGGTGAGCAATGAACTCAGATAACTCGGTAGACAGTTTTCAAAGCAATCAGTCTCTCAATATCGACGGAACGCCGTATCAGTATTTCAATCTGTCGGCGCTGCGCCATCTTGGCGATATCGATCGATTACCTTTTTCGCTGAAAGTATTACTGGAAAACCTGCTTCGGTTTGAAGATGGTGAAACGGTGACGAAAGATGACATTACGGCCATTGTTCAATGGCTGGAAAAGCGTTCATCTGATCGAGAAATTCAGTATCGTCCCGCTCGCGTTCTCATGCAGGATTTCACCGGCGTTCCGGCTGTGGTCGATTTGGCCGCAATGCGGGATGCCATCGCAGCTGCTGGCAAAGATCCGGAAAGTATCAACCCCAGATCGGCTGTTGATTTAGTGATTGACCATTCGGTGATGGTCGATGTCTATGCGTCGGAAGGCGCATTTGCCCGCAATGTTGAACTGGAAATGAAGCGCAACAGCGAGCGGTATCAGTTCCTGCGCTGGGGCCAGCAGGCCTTTTCAAACTTTCGTGTGGTCCCGCCGGGCACTGGCATTTGCCATCAGGTGAATCTGGAATATCTGGGCCAGTCGGTCTGGCAGGATGGAGACATGCTCTTTCCGGACACTCTGGTTGGTACCGATTCTCATACCACGATGATTAACGGCCTGGGCGTGCTTGGCTGGGGTGTGGGTGGGATTGAAGCTGAAGCGGCCATGCTCGGGCAACCGATTTCCATGCTGATTCCTGAAGTGATCGGTTTTCGTCTCAGTGGCAAACTTAATCCGGGAGTGACTGCGACTGATCTGGTGCTGACCGTTACGGAGATGCTGCGCAAGAAGGGCGTCGTCGGTAAATTTGTAGAATTTTACGGCCCCGGTCTCGATGGCTTACCGCTGGCCGATCGGGCGACGATTGCCAATATGGCACCGGAATATGGTGCCACCTGTGGCTTTTTCCCCATTGATGAAGAAACACTGAACTATCTGCGATTGTCCGGACGGGATGAAACCATTCTGGCCCGTGTTGAGCACTATACAAAAGCGAATGGGATGTGGCGGGACTCCAGTCATCCGGAACCGTTATATACCGATACGTTATCTTTGGATTTGACGGATGTGGTTTCCAGCATGGCTGGCCCGAAACGGCCACAGGATCGGGTCGCATTGCCCGCTATTGAATCTGCGACTTCCGATCTGCTGGCACTCAATGGCTTGGATCCAGATCAGAAAGTCCCGGTCGAGACAGAGGACGGTGGATTTGCGCTCAAACATGGCGATGTCGTGATTGCCGCAATCACGTCCTGTACTAACACATCCAACCCCAGTGTCATGCTGACCGCTGGTTTACTGGCGAAAAAAGCCGTTGAGAAAGGGCTCAAGTGCAAACCCTGGGTGAAAACATCACTGGCACCGGGTTCAAAAGTGGTGACTCGCTATTTTGCGGATTCCGGCCTGCAACCATATCTGGATGAACTCGGCTTTCATCTGGTGGGTTACGGCTGCACAACCTGTATCGGGAACTCAGGGCCGTTGTTACAGCCCATTGAGCAAGGGATTCAGCAGGGCAATTTGACTGTTTCTTCTGTCCTGTCGGGTAACCGGAATTTTGAAGGTCGGGTGCATCCTTTGGTGAAAGCGAACTGGCTGGCATCGCCGCCGCTGGTCGTTGCTTTTGCGCTGGCTGGGACAACCCGAATCGATCTGACGCAGGAACCGCTGGGCGTCGATCAGCAAGGGCAGCCCGTTTTTCTGGGGGATATCTGGCCTTCTGCGGATGACATTGCGCAAGCCATGAAAGAGGTCAAAAGTACGTTGTTCGAGCAGGAATATGCCGATATTTTCTCCGGGGATGATATCTGGCAGCAGATACAGGTGAATACTAGCAAGACATATCAGTGGCAGCCCGACTCGACTTATGTGCGCCTGCCGCCGTTTTTTGAGCGTATCGCAGAGACAGTGCAACCTTTGCAGGATATCAGCGATGCAGCCATTCTGGCGCTTTTCGGAGATTCGATCACCACAGATCATATTTCTCCGGCTGGCAGTATTCAGCCCGACAGTCCCGCTGGCAAGTATCTGCAGGCGCATGGTATCCAACCCGCTGACTTCAATTCTTATGGTTCCCGACGTGGTAACCATGAAGTCATGATGCGTGGGACGTTTGCCAACATCCGGATTAAAAACCTGATGCTGGATGGCAAAGAGGGCGGTTATACCTTGTATCAGCCATCCGGAGAAGTGATGTCGATTTATGATGCGGCCATGCAGTACCAGTCGCAGGGTACACCGCTGGTGATTTTCGCAGGAAAAGAGTACGGCACCGGCTCCAGTCGCGACTGGGCCGCCAAAGGAACCAATTTGCTAGGGGTGAAGGCGGTGCTGGCAGAAAGCTTCGAGCGGATTCATCGCTCGAATCTCGTTGGTATGGGGATCATTCCGGTTGAATTACCTGCGGGTTTACGGGACAGCATGTCACTCACGGGTAGCGAGCGTGTGTCCCTGAAAGGGATCGAGACACTGACTCCAGGCGCTTCACTAACGCTGGTGATCACGGATGAACAAGGTAAAAACCGTGAGTCTCAGGTGAAAGCCAGGGTAGACACACAAACTGAGCTGGCCTATCTGAAATCAGGTGGGATTCTGCATTACGTGCTGAGAGCGAGGATAAAGGCTGATTGACCCCTTCATTGCTAATTTGTTGACATCATCCATGTCAATTATTTGTCATTTGTGGTGCAACAGGTTCGTATTGTCGCGAAATAGCAGATAAAGTAGAGTTCAAGTCTTATAAATAACTTTATTATTAGAGCGAAGTTCAAGGAATATGGACAGTAACATGAAGAAGTCATTGATTGGTTTGTTATTGTGCGGACTCTCGACGTCTGCGTTTGCATCACAATCCGCCGGTATTTTTTTGGGATCGCCGATGAGCGGTGTGCAACTGAAGCATAACGATCTGCGATTCTCACTGGGTCTGGATGAGTTTGGTTTAGCCGTCGATAAAACTTTTAATCTGGGAACACTGACGCACAACCCGCAACTGGACATGGGTTACACCTTTGTCGGTGCTCAGTTTGTGGATGATCACTGGGATAAGTTTGGGGTCCGTTCCGGTGTAGGGATCGAAATCCCGGTGAATCAGTTTGAGCTATATGGCGAAGTGGGTCCAACTCTGTATATGGTCGAAGATGTTGATGTCGAATTGGAAGCGGCGATGGGTGTCAGAGTCCGGTTCTGATTTCTCGCAAATACCAAAAAAAGCTGGCAATTGCCAGCTTTTTTTATCCCTAAATCATCGAAGCGGGACGTGGTGATTCTTGTTGTTCTGGAAGTTTTGAGCCGGTTTCAGGTGTGATTCCACACGTTTCGTTGTAGTCCATTTCTGATTTTTTTGTAAGACTTCATTAATATGATTTTAAAACTGTCATGAGATCAGAGTGTTAGTTGTATGACGAAAGCGTGGGAAATTTGACACTTGCATGGCTCGCAATACAATTGCATCACTGAAGTTATAGGCAGATATTATGCATTTGTATTTTATATATTTCCTATTCTGTGTGATGAGTACAGTCTCTTGGGCATTACCAATTGCACTGAATGAAGAAGAAACTCGTTACGTGAATAACAAATCTGTTCTGCGTGTTGCTGTTTTGTCTGAAAGCTCTAAAAATCGTGATGAAAATGAATATGTTGATTACAACGATGAATTTTTTGATATCAGCATTGATTATATTCAAGGGATAGCTAACGAGTTAGGTTTGAAAACTGAAGTGATCAGCTATCCTTCCATTCGTAAAATATATTCTGCTGTACTGTCCGGTGAAGTTGATCTTGCCTCAGGGTTTACACGAACAGATAAACGTGAGCATCATTTTTTATTTACAGATGCTATGTACACAAGCACTATCTCTGTAGGGTATCGAAATACGGATAAGGTATTAGAGAAGGAAGTAGAGCTGAACTGGGTTTGTGTCAGCGATACAATCTATTGTGACCTTTTAGAAAGCCGCGGTTACTTGCACATAAAAAAAGTAAACTGTTTTCTTGAAGCTATTCGCTCACTGAATGAAGGTGAATCAGATGCAATTCTAGACAGTTATGTTTCACTGATTGAATACTTGAACGACACAAATCTTGTGATGGGGAAAGTTTATACCCCGATCTGGGCTAAACCGATTCATGTAGCCTCCTTTACGCGTGCAGATAATCAATTGCTGGTTGGTATCATCAATAAAATATTAAATCGGGAGAAATTAGGTCTGACTAAATATACAATAGTATCTGGCAGTCCGTACCATCAAATAGATAAAATGAATGCAATTGTACAAAGTAATCAGCAGTTCAAAAAACCAATTCGATTCACATTGGAAGATGATATCTATCCGATGTTTTATCGCACCTCATCTGGCTATACAACAGGTTATGTATTAGATATTCTCAATCTATTGGAAAGCAGATCGAACTTAAGTTTTGAATATGTTCCCCTTGCGAAGGGAGAGACACCAGAGAAATTGATTTCTGAAGGAAAAGTGGATTTGTTGCCAGTTATTGTCAATGAGACACGTGATGTGAATCAAGTATGGTCAACAAAACCTTATCTAAAGCTAAAGTTTGTCAGTATGGAGCTGAAAAAAGGTGTCGATCCTTCAGTTGAAAAAGTTGGCGTTTTGCTTGCAGGTCAACATGAAGAAAACTATATGGATTCTTTAAATGAATCTAACTTTGGCGAGCATGTTGAATATTTCACTGATTTTATGAAATTGGTGGTTGCTCTTGATGAAAATAAGATACAGCGTGCGTTTGTTAGTGAAAACCTTGTTGATATTATCATAGCTCAGCAGATTGATCAGCGCTTTATTGTAAACTCAGATGTTTATCGCAGTGTGAATTTATCTATGGGTGTTGCATCGAATAATCGGTTATTGGCTGATGTGCTAAACGGCACATTTATGGCATTAAATGATTATGAGTTAAAAACGATAAAGAGAAACTACACCATGTTTAATGTATCTTATGGATATGAAAAAACAGGAGTGACGAAAATTATAATCGCTGCTATTTTTGTGTTTTTCTTTCTCATTTTTTTGGGCGGCTGGGGCTGGAAAAATTTGAGCAAAAAAATATACCATAGTAAGAAAGAAGCACAGCACACTAAAAATGAACTGGACTTATTGCAAGGTATTATCGATGGATTGCCGACTCAAGTATTCATTCATGATGGTAATAATCACCTTTTAATGACCAATTGCGAGGAATTTGTCAGCGGCAATTGCACAAAATGTAAGATGAGGTCTAAAACAGGAAGATCCGATTTATTGGTTGAGAATGCACGAGAAATCCAGCATGTTATTCAGAATAATGACGTTATTGACCGAGTGACAGAAATTAAAAACTGTCACTTACAAATGAAATCTGTCCATCTATATAGAAAGTGTATCGTGAATAATTTGGGGAAAACCCCCTTGGTCTTAACGGCGATTAGTGATGTTACAAAACAGAAAGAACAGCAAGCTGAATTAATGAATGCGACAGAAATGGCGAAAGGTGCAGTTGTCGCTCGTGAACAATTTTTGGCAAGTATGAGCCACGAATTACGTACGCCTATAGCTGGTATGTCTGGCTTGATTGAAATGCTTAAAATGCAATTAAAAGAAAGTGAATCAAAGCTTATTTTGGATAATATTGCAGCTGCAACACATAATCTACACATGTTAGTCAATGATATTTTAGACTTTTCTAAAATGGAAGCGAATCAGTTACAATTAGATTTAAATAAAACTTGCCTTATCCGGGATATATGCGAGGTATTGCGCACTCATCATGTTGCGGCAAATAAGAAAGATTTATATTTTGAAATTGAGTTTGAGCCAACGAATATTAATGAAGTTGAAATTGATAATTTGCGTTTGAACCAAATTCTTCACAATATATTATCTAATGCTATTAAATTTACATCAAGAGGTGGTGTCACTGTTCAAGTGAATATTCATCAGAGCAAGATTAATGTAAATGTTGCTGACACTGGGGCAGGGATGACTGAGGATCAAAAGTTAAAGGTTTTTGATCCTTTTGTGCAAGCTGATAGTTCTATCTCACGTAAATATGGAGGAACAGGCTTAGGGTTGGCTATCGTAAAAGATTTAGTCCATCTCATGGGGGGGGAGCTATCAATTAAATCTATTATCGGAATAGGCACACGTGTGAATTTTTGGCTTCCATTGCAAGTGAGTTCATATTTTTCACAAAAATTAAGTTCAATGAATGCAGTCTATTCAGGTGATGGTAATCATATCCGGCAATGGTTAGAGATTTGGACGGGGGAGTGTTGTTTAGATAAAGTAATTGATGTTGAGGTATATCATAACGGTGAAAGAAAATTAACAAATAGTGTGCATGATATATTACTATGTCAGTCAGTTTCGGATTTTAAACGTACAGATCGTAAAATAACTAAGATAACAGAGTCACCATTATATCCAGATTTATTGCTCGATACTCTGTTTAGTATCCATAGTGGTGATTCAGAAAAGACCTCATATGACTTGAGTCAATTCATCGGAAATGTATTAATTGCTGAAGATAATCAAATCAACCAGTTTCTTATTCGAAAGCAACTGACGAGTTTAGGGGTCAATGTAAAAATTGTGTCCGATGGCGAAGCTGCATTTAAGCTTTTACAACAGCATCACCAAGATTTTGATTTACTATTCACTGATTGCCATATGCCAAATATGGATGGTTTTGAATTGACGAATAAAATTCGGACAGAGTTACCACAATTTAACGGTAAGCCTATTATTGGTTGTACTGCTGCCGATGCACGAGCAAAATCTAATTGCTCATATAATTATGAATTTGACGATATTCTTTATAAGCCATATGGTATAGATAAAATGGCAAGAATACTTAGTCAGCACTTACCGATAAGTAGTAACCATACTAAGGGAAAATCGATAGAGGGCACAGAAGAATACTGGTGGGAAAAATTTAGTGATGATGAAAAGGAAGTCATGATCAATATATTTTTGAAATCTATGTCAGAAGATTTAGAAAAGTTAAAAAAACTCCAATCAAAAAACCAAGGAGATCATAATCTAATTAGAGAGGTTGCACATCGCATTAAAGGGGGGGCTATGTCAATCAATATTAATGATATTAGTGAGCCTGCAGAACGCTTGGAGGAAGCAAGTGTATGTCGGGATGATAATCTGGATTTTCACATGTCCAAACTAATCAGTGTGATAAGTAAATATATCCAGAAAACGGAACAGTGGTCGACAAATAATGACAATCAGATCCCATAAAATTTTGGTAGTGGATGATAATATTATCGATCTCTATACCATAAAAATTATCCTTAATAAGTTAGGCGTTAAAAATATCAGCTTAGTAAAAGAAGGGGAAGATGGACTAGAATTGTGCAACCAGATAAATTTTGACCTCGTCGTATGTGACTTAGATATGCCAACAATGGATGGATTAACTTTTTTACGCCTGTTAGATATGAAAAATTATAGTGGAGGTGTGTGCATTGTTAGTGGCAAGAGTGAAAATATCATTGATATTGCTCTTCGCATGTGTGAAAATAGCGGATTCAAATTCATAAAGAAAATCTCAAAGCCTGTAGAGATTCATGGCTTAAAAGAGGCCATTGATTTTAGATGGGGTACTTATCCTAATAAAAATCCTGTTTCTAAAGTTGTAGATGATATCTTAAAAAATATTGACGCTTCAGATGTAATTCGAGGTTTGAAATCCCGTGAGTTTGTTGCTTATTATCAACCAAAATTTTCTCTTACAACGGGTAATATTATTGGTTGTGAGGCTCTAATTCGTTGGCAACACCCAAGTTTCGGTTTGTTGCTTCCGGATGATTTTTTACCACTGATTACTAACTCAGAACATGTTGATATGGTATTTTTTTATATGTTGGATTTGATTTTACAACATATGAAAAATGAGAAGATGCCAGAAAATGTTGCAATCAATGCCAGTCATATAAGCTTTGATCGAATTGGATTTTCTGAACGAGTGATAGCGCTGTGTAAAAAATATAATATTTCCCTTTCACGAGTGACTATTGAACTTGTGGAATCTGAGAAATGTAAAATTACACCTTCTATGTTAGAAAACTTCGCTCGATTACGAATTCATGGTATTTCATTATCTGTAGATGATTTTGGAATGGGTTACTCTTCTTTGCATAAGCTAGCGTTTTTACCATTTAGTGAAGTGAAAATTGATCGTTCTTTTATTTCGAACTGTCTGCAGGATGAGCGATGCAAATCAATCGTTATAACAACATTGAATTTATCATTAAGTCTGGGGGCGCGTGTTGTAGCGGAGGGTATTGAAGATAAGGCGACATTAGATTTCATTAAATCATTAGGAATACAAGTGGCCCAAGGCTATTATTTATCAAGGCCTATCCCTATTGAAAAATTATTATTACTCATGGATTCATAATTGATAAGGATGTTTCGACCATGAATGAAAAAACTTGTGTTATTTTGGATGACCATCCCCTTGTATGTTGCGCAATAGTGGCTATGTTAAAGCCAACTGAAAAGTTTACACATATTCAGACATTTACGAATACTCTCGAAGCCATACGTTATATTAAGGAAAATCAAGTAGATATGCTGGTCATTGATATCAGCTTGGAAAACAGTGATGGATTCGAAGTTCTACGACGTGTAAAATCTCACGGATATAAAGGGAAATCATTATATATATCTGGAAATAATTCTACGCTATATTCAGAAACTGCATTTGACATGGGTGCAGATGGATACATCAGTAAAAATGAGGATATGGCACTTATTCAAGATGCGATTGATGCGATAATGAATGGATACAGTTTCTTTAAATTCAAAAAGGCTCATGAAAAAAAAGAGATGTCATCTCCGGTTAGATTGTCGAACCGTGAAGCGATTGTTTTTCAATACTTAATTGAAGGTAAAGGAAATAAAGAAATTGCAGAATTAATGTTGCTAAGCCCAAAAACGATCAGTACTTATAAAAAGCGAGTCTTAAGCAAGTTTAAAGTTAGTTCTATCGTTGAACTTATGGGATTAAATGAGTCTTTGCTGAAAACTGGTACGGATTATGCCTTGAATCATAATGGTTGTGTGTGAGGCCGCGATAATTTAAGACATACTTTGTAACCACTTAGGGGATTGACTGTCAAGCAGCCAGCCCGAACGCATCCGGGTACGTCTGCCTTCGGATAACGGTCGTCACTATGTAATGATCCAGCCGAATCAAGACGACCTGAGCCGATAATTTGAACACATCGAGTGTTTTTAATCCTGAGTGCCTGGTGCGGGCGCTCAGGGTTATAGAGCTCTCTCCGATGACCTATAACTATCCCTTGCTTTGAATTGGCCAAAAAACGGGTCACAGTTTTAGCGGGTCAGAATTTACACTCTCACTCATCCGGAGTTGATTCACGATTGTAATGACGCGAGCTGATCTGGCTGGAACTGTAGATACCATCTCTCAACTTAATCAGCAAGCATAGTTCTAGAGCGTTTGGGGCTGATATTTAGTCTGTGTTTTGAGTACCCCAAAGCAAATATGAATAAGTTTTCGCATTGCCGCTCCAAGCGCTTGCATTTTGGTTTTACCTGCTGCCAGCAACCTTTGTTTCTGCTCTTTAATATCAGGGTTGTGGGTGCTAGCACTTACCGCCGCCAAGAACAATTTAGCACGAACTCTTGATGGGCCAACCTTACTCAATGTAGTCCTACCTTTGAGATTTCCCGATTCATTTAGTCTAGGGATGAGCCCAACAAAAGCTGTGGCCTGCTTTGCACTAGAAAACTGTTTAGCACTGAATAAGTAAACAAGTTCGCGAGACATGACCTTACCAACACCAACGATGCTTTGTAATAGTTGATGATTTTTATTCATGGTAGGGTCTGATCTGATAGCTAGATCAATCTCTTCCTCAATCGAGGCTATTTCTTCGTCGATTAAGCTAATGACGCGCTTTATCGAGCATATCACTCGCTCATGAGCATCACTGATTTCACTAGCTTCCAAACGGTTTGATTCTCTCAGTCTATCCTTTTCTAAAGCACTCAGGCGACGAGATAATGATTTGATATTCCTTACGTTTAGACTATCTGGTGTCCACAGATGAGCGCGGCTTCCCTGTGCAGCATATATGAATCCGATTTATCGGTCTTATGTACAAGGCCCAATGATTGAGAGAACTTTTTTGCTTTGCCGGGGTTAGATATATGCACCAAAAACCCAGCCATATGTAGGCAAAAAGCTATTGACTCATGATAGATACCAGTCGATTCCAGAGTGATTAAGATATCTTCTGCTTTACACTTTGCTGTTTTTAGCAACCAAGAGTTCAAGTCAGAATGAGCCCCTTTATCGTTCTTAAACTTACGATATCGTTGTCCGCTCTTGGTTTGATCGCTAAGTAAACAAACATCTAGGCTTCCCTTACTTAGAGCTATAGTCAAATCTGGTGTACGGACTCCAGCGCAGTGGCTTGTTGATCGTCCTGATTTGAGCGGATACCATCTTTGAAGCATTTCCCCTCGATGACATCTGCAAGTAACTTGAAGCCCCTTAGCC